>CAZEPA010000726.1:0-2176 GCA_964513955.1 uncultured Anaerolineae bacterium
AACGCCGCTTGAACGCGAGATGGCCGGAATCGGCCGCGCTGCGGCCAAAATCAACTGCGGCGTAACCCAACCCGGCGAAGTGCGCCATGATCTCCCAGTACATCAGGTAGGTCGCATGTTGGCGCAGGAACGGCGGCCGGATGGCGCCCCAGGTGCACCAGACGGTCTGGCCGAGCAAGAACTGGCAGCCGCCGCCCACCAGCTCGCCGTGGTGACGCATGACCAGCAGCGTGAAGCGATCTGGGAAGCGGACGCGCGCCAGGTGGAAGAAGCGCCGGCTGAGCACCGGCGTTCCTTTGCGCTGCGCCGTCTCCGCAAAGGCCGGATACCAGGCGTCGAGCTGATCCGCATCCCAGCTCAAGTCAAAACCGGCGCGCTGCCCGCGGCGCACCAGGTTGCGCAGGTCGTGCGAAAAGCCTTTCCACAGCACGTCCGCGCCGGGCCGCAGTTCTTGGCGCACGGTGACATGACGCTCCAGCGTCTGCCAGCGCGCGGCGTCAGCCGGAGCCGTCGTCGCCCAGGGGAGCAAGTCAGGACTGTCGCGCAGCACCAGGTAGGCCGCGTCCAGGCGCCGCGTCAGCGTCACCGCGGCCTCGATCAAGGCGCTGGCCGCGGCCGGCGTGGTCGCGGCCAGTCCACCCGGCAGCGAGGTCAGATGCGGGCGGGTGGGCCAGGCGCGCACCGCGACCAGCGGCAGCACGCCGACGATGGCGCCTGCCTCGTGTGCCACCAGGGCAAACGGGCGCAGGCCGTATACCTCGCGGTAGGTGTCCAGCCACGCCGCCAGATGGTAATAGCTGGCCTGCGGCGCGGCCAGGACGAAATCATCCCAGGCCGCGGCGTCCTGCCCCTCAGACACGGAAATCATGCCCGGCTCCACAGCGGCAGGCGCGCAGCCTGCGCCAACTGGTCACGCAGCGGCCCCCAGGAGAACTCGGCCAGCAGGCGGCTCCAGGTTGACCAGAGGCCAGCCCGACCCGCGCGGTGGGTGACGCGCTCACGTGGGGTGAGACGCGTCGCCGCGGGCTGCGCGGTGTCGAATTCCCACGGATGCATGTAGGCCACGACCGGCCCCTGGGCCTGGCCGCGTCGCACGAGCGCGCGAATGACTGGATAGGGCAGCACCCGCCAGGCAAAGCCGCCGCAGGGCAGTCGCCAGCGGCCCGCGCCCACGGTCGTGACCGGGAACTCGACGAGCGCGCCGACCGCCAGCCGCGCCGGCCGCAGCGGCGCCTGCGCAAAGCCATACAGCGGATTGCGCGTGCGGATCAGGCTGGAATCGTAGGCAAAGCCTTCTTCGGCCAGCACATCGAGCGCCCACAAGCACGCGCCGTTGATCGAAAAATAGGGCGCGCGGTGGCCCAGGATGGGAATGTCGCCGGCCGCCTGGCGGATGGCATCCACCGTGCGGCGCAGCTCATCCCGGAACTGGCTCGGCGTCAGTTCGTGCACGAAGCGATGATCGTAACCGTGCACGCCCAGCTCATGCCCGGCCGCGGCCATGCGGCGGATAAGAGCCGGCTCGGCCGCGGCCAAGGCGCCAACCACGAAAAAGGTCGCATGCACATCGTGCGCGGCCAACAGCGCCAACAGGCGCTCGGTCAACCCCGCGGCGCGGCGCGGCCATTGCGGCCAGCGCGAGACCTGGCGATTGGTGCTGGTCAGGCCCTGGAACCATTCTTCCAGGTCCACGGTCAGCGCATGAACGGGCTGCGCCGGGTCGAGCATGGTCGCCTGTGCGCTCATCCGACGTACCCCAGCCCGCGCAGGCGTTCGCTGATGGCAGCTTCGTCCGCGGACGAGAGAGCAAAATCGGCGTCGGCGGGCGCGCTTAGCGGCGCTGGCGACTCAACCACCTGCGGCGCCTGGTCAGCCAGCGGGCCGCTGAGCGCCTGGGTGAGGACACGGCCGTCCATCGCGGCCGGAATCGGCTGGCCGAGCAGATGCAGCACGGTCGGCGCCAGGTCGGCCAGGGTCGCGCCGCTGATCTCAACGCCCGCCCGCACCGGCTCACCCAGCGCCGCGAAGATGCCGTTCATGCGATGCGTGCCCGAGATGCCGCGGCGCATCGCTTCGATCACGCGGTGCGAGCCGAACTCGTACTCGCCAAAGCCAAAATACTCCAGGCGTTTGGGCAAGAAGACGATGTCAGGCGCTTCGTCGAGATACGGCCCCT
>CAZEPA010000727.1:0-2173 GCA_964513955.1 uncultured Anaerolineae bacterium
AACGCCGCTTGAACGCGAGATGGCCGGAATCGGCCGCGCTGCGGCCAAAATCAACCGCGGCATAGCCCAACCCGGCGAAGTGCGCCATGATTTCCCAATACATCAGGTAGGTGGCGTGTTGGCGCAGGAACGGCGGCCGGATGGCGCCCCAGGTGCACCAGATGGTCTGGCCGAGCAGGAACTGGCAGCCGCCGCCCACGAGCTCGCCGTGGCGCCGCATGATCAGCAGCGTGAAGCGATCCGGAAAGCGAGCGCGGGCGAGGTGAAAGAAGCGCCGGCCGAGCGCCGGGGTGCCCTTGCGCTGCGCCGTCTCCGCGAAGGCCGGATACCAGGCGTCCAACTGATCGGCGTCCCAGCTTAGGTCAAAACCGGCGCGTTGCCCGCGGCGCACCAGGTTGCGCAGGTCGTGCGAAAAGCCCTTCCACAGCGCGTCCGCGCCGGGCTGTAGGCTTTGACGTACCGTGACATGGCGTTCAACGGTCTGCCAGTGGCCTGCATCAGGCAGCAGGTCAGGGCTATCGCGCAGCACCAGGTAGGCCGCGTCCAGGCGGCGCGTGAGCGCGACCGCGGCTTCGATCAGGGCGGCAGCCGCCTCTGGCGACGCGGCGCACCATCCTCCAGGCAGCGAAGTCACATGCGGCCTGGCGGGCCAGGCATGGACGGCGGCCAGTGGCAGCACGCCCACCACCGCGCCCGCGTCTTGCGCCGCCAGGGCAAACGGCCGCAAGCCGTAGACCTGGCGGTAGATGTCCTGCCACGCGGCCAGATGATAATAGCTGGCCTGCGGCGATGCGAGGACGAAATCATCCCAGGCTGCTGCATTCAGCCCCTCATGCACAGAAATCATGCCCGACTCCAGAGCGGCAGGACTTCAGCGAGGCCTTCGACAAGCGTTCGACTGAGCTTGCCGAAGTCTCAGGCCCCGTGCGGTGAGCCTGTCGAACCGCAGTCGAGCCGCCGGTCTGCGCCAACTGCTCACGCAGCGGCCCCCAGGAGAACTCGGTCAGCAGGCGGCTCCAGGTTGACCAGAGGCCGGCGCGGCCGGCGCGGTGGGTGATGCGCTCACGCGGGGTCAGGCGCGTCGCCGCGGGCTGCGCGGTGTCAAATTCCCACGGATGAACGTAGGCCACCACCGGTCCCTGCGCCTGGCCGCGGCGCACGAACGCCCGAATGACCGGATAGGGCAGCACACGCCAGGCAAAGCCGCCGCAGGGCAGTCGCCAGCGGCCCGCGCCCACGGTTGTGACCGGAAATTCGACAAGCGCGCCGGCCGCCAGCCGCACCGGCTGCACAGGCGCATCGGCAAAGCCATAGAGTGGATTGCGCGTGCGGATCAGGCTGGAATCATAGGCAAAACCCTCCGCCGCCAGCACATCGAGCGCCCACAGGCATGCGCCGTTGATCGAAAAATAGGGCGCGCGGTGGCCGAGGATGGGAATATCGCCGGCCGCCTGGCGGATGGCGTCTACGGTGCGGCGCAGCTCATCCCGAAACTGGCCCGGCGTCAACTCATGCACGAAGCGATGATCGTAGCCGTGCACGCCTAGCTCGTGCCCGGCGGCCGCCATGCGGCGGATGAGAGCCGGCTCGGCCGCGGCCAGCGCGCCCACTACAAAGAAGGTCGCATGAACGTCGTGCGCGGCCAACAGCGCCAACAGGCGCTCGGTCAACTCCGCCGCGCGGCGCGGCCATTGCGGCCAGCGCGCCACCTGGCGGTTGGTGCTGGTCAGGCCCTGGAACCATTCTTCCAGGTCAACGGTCAGCGCGTGGATGGGTCGGTCTGGCAGGGTTGCCTGTGGGTTCATCCGACGTACCCCAGTCCGCGCAAACGTTCGCTGATCGCGGCTTCGTCCGCAGAGGAGAGGGCAAAATCGGCGTCCGCGGCTGCGCTGACCGGCGCCAGCGACTCCGCCACCTGCGGCGCCTGTTCGGCCAACGGGCCGCTCAGCGCGTCGGTCAACACACGGCCGTCCATCGCGGCTGGAATCGGTTGGCCGAGCAGGTGCAACACGGTCGGCGCCAGGTCGGCCAGCGTCGCGCCGTTGATCTCCACGCCGGCGCGCACCGGCTCGCCCAGCGCGACGAAAATGCCGTTCATACGGTGCGTGCCGGAAATGCCGCGGCGCATCGCCTCGATCACGCGGTGCGAACCGAACTCGTACTCGCCGAAGCC
>CAZEPA010000728.1:0-2171 GCA_964513955.1 uncultured Anaerolineae bacterium
CGATGACATCGTTCCAGACCCACAGCCCGCGCTGCGTCTGCGGGCCGGGGGTGGGGGTAGGGGTCGCCGTGGAGGGCGGGCCGTTGGTGCCCAGGATGGTGATGTCATCCAGGTAAAAGACTGGCTCGCCGCCGCCGTTGCCGTCGTAGAAATTGAGGCGGTTGAACTGCGTCGGCGTGGCCGCGCCGTCGTGCAGCAGCACGCTGAGCGGGATCGTCACCTCGACCCAGGCGTTGACTGGGACGCTGCCGCCAGGCAGATAAGGCCCCAGGTAAATCCAGTCGAACTCCGGGTTGCCGGCGCTGTTGTCGCCCAGGCTGACGGCCAGGACCTGACCGCCGCTGGCGCCGCCGTGCAGCCAGAAGCGCAGGGAGGTGTAGCCAGCAGCGGCGTAGACGCCGGCGTTGTGCGCCAGTGAAAAGCCGCCCCAACCGGTGAAGCTGACGCGAATGGCGCGGCTGCCGCTGTGGGCCTGCTCCGTGCTGGCAAAGTCCAGCGTGCTCAACGGCGCCTGCTTCCACAACGCCTCGTGCGCCCAGGGCGCGACCAGGGCATCTATGTACAGCGGCAGATCAGTGGCGCTGGGCGCCTGGGGGGCTAACCCCAGCACAAACAAGGCGGCCAAACCGATGACGACGATGATGCGTGACATGAGCCTTCCTCCCTGGCGACAAAGGTAGGGAAATTTAGCGGAAGTATACCACAGAGTGGGAGTGGAGAACGATGAACGATGAACGATGAATGAGGAGTGCAAAGTGCAAAGTGCAAAGTGCAAAGTGGAGTGAGCATCCTCAGATGCGAACGGCGTGCAGAATGATGAACGATGAACGATGAATGATGAATGAGGAGTGCAAAGTGCAAAGTGCAAAGTGGAGTGAGCATCCTCAGATGCGAACGGCGTGCAGAATGATGAACGATGAATGTGGAGTGCAAAGCGCAAAGTGCAAAGCGCAAAGCAGAGCGGAGCGGGGTTTAGAGCAGACCTAGCTCGTGGGCGCGGGCGATGGCTTCGGTGCGGCTTTCGACCTGCAACTTGTCAAAGATGCGGCGGTTGTGCCCTTTGACGGTGTCCAGGGCGAGGAACAGCCGCTCGCCGATCGCGCGGTTCGAGAGTCCTTTGGCCAGGAGCTGAAGTATTTCTAGCTCGCGCTGGCTCAATGGTTCAAGCAGGGCGGCTTGGCGGTTTTCGGCCGGCGCCGGCGGCGGGGCCGCTGGTTGCGGAAACGCCGCCAGGAGTTTAGCCACATAAGCGCTCTGCGGATGCACGCCGTCACGGGACTGCTTTGCGAACGAAGATTGAAAATCCAAAATCAGCAACTGCATCGGCTCGCCTTCATCCACGAAGAGCCGGATGAAGCCGCCCGGCTCGGCCAGCGCCAGGGCCTCGGCCAGCGCGTGCGCCGCCTTGTCCTTTTCACCATCGGCATGGAGCGCAACCGCCTGCAGCGCCAGCGCCCTGAGCCGTTCATCCGGCCAATCCCTGTCTTCTGTCTGCTGACGGTATGGCGCCAGCACGGCCAGCGCGGCGAGCGGGTCGTTCTGGGCGATGAGCACGCGCGCCTGACTCAGCGGGAGGTCATACTGCCGGGCCAGTTGCGCGGCCGCGGCTACCTGGCCCTGTCGTATCAGCGCCAAGACCTGGACGGCGGCAATCTCCGGCAGCCGCTGGGGGAAGCGCTTTTGGCGCGCGGACTGCTCGCTCTGCGCCAGCACGGCCGCCGCGCCAGCGGCGTCGCCGCGGGCCAGCTGCACGCGGGCCAGGAGCACCTCGCAGGCAATGAATCTGTCAATCGCAGGATCGTACTGCCGCGCCAGCTGCAGGCTCTGCTGGGCGTGCTGCTCGGCGGCGTCGAGGTCGTTCCATTCGTAGAAAATGCGGGCCAGGCCGACGAACTCCTCGCTGGCGTTGGGAGGTTCCTGATCACCAAACAGCTGCAGGGCGCGCCGGTAACTTTCGGCCGCCTCATGCAGTTGGTTGTCAGATTCTTGTATTTGGGCCAAGCCGGTTGTGGGCAGAATCGTGAAGTATATGTTCCCGGACGTCTGCCGGATAGCCATGGCTTCGCTGTAGGCCTGGCGCGCGGCGGCGCGATTCCCTTGCAGTTGGTAAGCAAATCCGAGCGTCCAGATAGCTCTGGTGCGGGCTGGCGAGTTGTCGGGGTGCAGGTACT
>CAZEPA010000729.1:0-2169 GCA_964513955.1 uncultured Anaerolineae bacterium
GAGCGACATGTACCTGGTGCCGGACCTGAGTACGTTTGCGGTCATTCCTTGGGAGAGCGATCCTCCCACCACCGCGCGCGTCATCTGCGATGTTTACATGCCCAACGGCTCGCCCTTTACCGGCGATCCGCGCTATGTACTCAAGCGCGCATTGGCCGAAGCGGCCGCGCGGGGCTACGTCTACAACACGGGGCCGGAGCTGGAGTTTTTCCTCTTCAAGCCGCGGGCCGATGGCGCGCTGGCGACCAACCCGCACGATCAGGCCAGCTATTTCGATGTCAGCACTGACCTGGCCCACAACGTCCGTCGCCAAATGGTAGAAGCCCTGGAAGCGGTCGGCATCGAGGTTGAAGCAACCCATCATGAAGTGGCGGTCGGTCAGCACGAGATTGACTTTCGCTATGACCATGCGCTGCGTACCGCGGACAATGTCATCACATTGCGCACGACGCTGAAGGCGATTGCCCAACGCAACGGCTTGCATTGCACGTTCATGCCCAAGCCCATCAGCGGCATGAACGGCTCTGGGATGCACACGCACCAAAGCTTCACCGACCCCAAGACAGGCAAGAATCTTTTTGCCGCGCCCAGCGGTCAGTACGGCCTTTCCGAGCTGGCTCTGCGTTTTGTCGCCGGCCAATTGGAGCACGCGCGCGGCATCGCGGCCATCATTGCGCCTTTGGTCAACTCCTACAAACGCCTGGTGCCAGGCTTCGAGGCGCCGACTTACGTCACCTGGGCGCGCACCAACCGCTCCGCCTTGATTCGGGTGCCGCGCGTGAGCGCCGAGCGCGCCTCTTCCACGCGCATCGAACTGCGCTGCCCCGATCCGGCCGCGAACCCCTACCTGGCGTTTGCCGTCATGCTGACCGCCGGGCTGGATGGCATTCAGCGCAAACTAACGCCGCCCGAACCGGCTGAAGAGAATCTCTACCATGTGGATGTCGCGCGGCGCAGCCTGCCGGCGATGCCGCGATCGTTAGGCGAGGCGCTGGGAGAGCTGCAGCGCGATGAGGTTATCCAGGTGGCCCTGGGCGCGCACCTGTTCGAGCGTTACATCGAAGCCAAGACCAGCGAGTGGGAGGATTATCGCCGCACCGTCAGTCAGTGGGAGGTGGATCGTTATCTGCCGATCTACTGAATCTTCGCGGTGACGCGCCAGACGCTTGCCAGAACTTGCCAGAAATGGAACCGCCAAGACGCGAAGGCGCCAAGAATGTCTGTGTACTTTGCGTCTTGGCGCCTTCGCGGTTGCGAGCCAGACGTTTGTCTTCAGAATTCTTTGTTTACAGCCCAACTTCGGCGGAGAGTGGACGGGGCACAAACGCGGCCGTCTGATACGGCCCCTGGCGTAAGGCTTCCCAACCGTTGATTGGATCGAGCAGGGCCGCGCGGAAGATGGCCTGGCCGGGCAACCCGGCCGCCCGCGCGATGTCAATGCGGCGGCAGATCTCGGCCGCATCAATCACCTCCGCCCCAATCCCCGCGTAGACGTGCGTGCTTTCGGCCTGGGTCGCGTAGGCCTGCACCACCTGTTCGAAGTAGGCGGTGTTGGCCGCTGGCCCCAGAATGCTGCCGTAGAGCATGGGCGCGACCATGTCAATCAACCCCTGGCGCAGCCAACCGACTGAATCCTGACAGTAGGACGAATAGCCGTCGGTGTTGGGCCACCAGGTCCATGCGGCATCACGCCGATAGACCGGCCACACGGCTGCGCTCAACACCAGGCCCGGCTTCAACTGACGCACCAATTGATGGACGGCTCCCACCAGGGCTGTCACCTGGCGGCGCTGCCATTCAGGCTGAGTCAACTCAGGCTCCAGCGCCTTGTCGGCCGCGTAGCGCGCCTGCGTCACGGGATCCCAAGAAAAACGGGAAGAGGCGTAGCGCACATGGTCCAGGTGCAGCCCATCCAGGTAGTAATGCAGCAGTAGATCGCGGCAGACCTGCAGCACGCGCTCCGCCACGGCCCAGTGACCCGGACTTCCATAGACATAACTCGTACTCAAGCCCATCGGGCCGGTCTCGCGATCCCACTGTTTCCATTGCTCGGCGAATAACTCCGTGAACTGCGTGAACATCGGCTTGGGCGTCACATCAGGCGGCGGCAATGTGGCGCCTTGCCAGGCCGGATAGACATTGAGCCAGGTGTGCACTTCCAGGCCAGCC
>CAZEPA010000730.1:0-2168 GCA_964513955.1 uncultured Anaerolineae bacterium
CGACGCCCGCGCAGAAGCTACGTTTTTTCAGCTATTGGCCGCTGCTGTGGGCCTTCAAGGCCGCGCAGTTTGCCCTGGCTGGTAATCCCGCCATCGCCCAGGCCATCGGCCGCGGCGTGCGCGACTTCCTGCGCCAACAGTTCAGCGGTGAATGAAGGTCGCTTGACGCATGCGCAGGCCGGTGATAGAATCGCAGCAGCGTGATGGATCGGCTGTATTTCCAGGAGACTTTGCCATGACTGTGCGAACACTTGACCGCGCACCAGCGCCCTCCCCAGCCCCGCTGCGCCTTCCGAAGTTAGCGATGGCGCCGCCGCTCAACGCCGGCGATCGTTTGACGCGCGCTGAATTCGAGCGCCGTTACCAGGGCCATCCTGAAATCAACAAGGCTGAACTCATCGAAGGAATCGTTCACATTCCAACACTCGTACACTTCAGGTTGCATAGCCAGCCGCATAGCGATATCATAACCTGGCTGGGAATCTATGGCGCGGCTACGCCTGGTGTAGTCGGCGGCGACAACGCGACCGTGCGGCTGGATTACGAGAATGTCGTTCAACCTGATGCGCTCTTGCGCCTGGAACCCGCGCTGGGCGGCCGTTCGCAAGTCACCCAAGATGACTATCTCGCCGGCCCGCCGGAGATGGTGGTGGAGATTGCCGCCAGCAGCGCTTCGTACGACATGCACGATAAGCGCCGCGTCTACGCGCGCAACGGCGTGCCAGAATACCTGGTAGCCCAGGCCTACGAACAGCGCGTGGACTGGTTCGTTTTGCGCGACGGCGTCTACGAGCCATTGCAGCCTGACGCAGATGGCATCCTACGCAGCGAGGTGTTTCCCGGGCTTTGGCTGCCGATGGATGCGCTGTGGGCTGGCGACCTGGCCGCCATGCTGGCGACAGTGCAGCAGGGCCTGGCCTCCCAGGAACATGCAGCCTTCGTCGCCAGCCTGCACGCACGTCAACCCGCGCCCTAATCTGCAAGGTGTTTCAGCCACAAACCCTTGCCGGAGTTCAATAAACGAGTCATGCCCACTTCACCAAACCGAATTTTGATCATCGGCCTCGACGCAGCCACGTTCTGGCTGATTGACCCCTGGATCAAGGAGCAAAAGCTGCCCACCCTGGCGCACATCCAGGCGCAGGGCGCGCGCGCCGAGCTGCGATCCAGCATTCCCTACGTCAGTGGGCCGGCCTGGGTCTCCTTCGCCACCGGCAAAAACCCTGGCAAGCACGGCTACTTCGACTTTGCGCGGCGCAAGCCAGGCGACTATGCGGTCGAATTGGTCAACGCGGCCCATGTCATGGCGCCCACCCTCTGGCAGCTGCTCAGCGAGGCCGGTCAGCGCGTCGCGGTCATGAACTGCCCGGTGACCTACCCGCCTAAGCCGGTCAACGGTGTGCTGGTGGGCGACATGCTGACGCCCAGCCCGAAGAGTCAATTCACCTACCCGCCCGCACTGCGCGAAGAGCTGTATGCGGCCGTGCCTGACTACTTGATTGAATCGGCCGAGGCCAGCGCGGATCGTGTGGCAACCAAAGCAACGGTCGCCGCCAATGTGCGTCGGGGCACGACCAACCGGGCGCTGGCCACGCGCTTCTTGATGCAGAAGGCGCCCGATTGGGATTTCATGCACGTGGTCTATTCCGAAACCGACCGCATCATGACCTACCTCTGGGATGATATGGACCCCACGCATCCCCGGCATGATCCCGCGCTGGCCGCCCGCTTCGGCGGCGAGATCGAACACCACTACCGCCAGGCCGACGCCATTTTGGGCGACTTGCTGCGTGACGTCGTGGCGCCTGACGGTAAGACGATTCTCTTTGTCATGTCAGATCACGGTTTTGGCGGCGTTCACCGTTTCTTCTATCCCAACGTCTGGCTGCAGCAGGAAGGCTACCTGGCGCTCAAGGGCGGGCGCGGCAGCGCGGGCGCGCAGGCGATTCGCAGCGCACGCAGCTTGCTCAAGTCGCTCGGCCTGGCTCACCTGGCGCGCCAGACCCTGCGCCGCCTGCTGCCCGGCTGGGGCACAGCCGGCAAATTGCGCGAATTTGCCTTCACCAGCAGCGTGGATTGGAGCCAGACGCGCGCGTACTGGGCTTCAGACAACGGCATCACCCTCAACGTGCGCGGGCGCGAACCCGACGGCATCGTCGCGCCAGGCG
>CAZEPA010000731.1:0-2164 GCA_964513955.1 uncultured Anaerolineae bacterium
GCCTCAGCCTGCAAGGTACCCGATCTACACGCGGCTCATCCTCGGTTTGCAGGCACGGGTATGCCGCTGCCGGCTTCAAATGCTGGCGCCGCGCCGCGCTGGAAGCCCATTCTCGCCTATCGGTTCCGCAGCAATGGCTACGTTTTTCAGGTTGAGATGGCCTACCTGGCCCAACGTCTCGGTTTTCGCAGCCTAGAGATTCCGATCTACTTCAAAGACGGACGCGCCGGCCATTCGAAGATGTCCAATGCCATCAAGCTCGAAGCTGCTTGGCGCACCTGGCAGCCGCGCTGGCGCTATCGCCATGTCCGCCCGCTTGCTGGCGCGGCCGCTGCTGGCGACATCGCCGTCGCCGCCAGGCGGCGCATGGTGCTCACCGGCGACGCCGGCTCCGGCAAGACCACCTTCGTCAATCGCCTGGCTTACCTGCTGGCAACCTACAGCGCAGTCCTGCCCGAGGCGCTGGCCGGCGCGCTGCCGGTGCGCCTGCTGCTGCGGGAGGCGGCCGCACGGCGCGATCTGCGCCGCGCTGGCCGCACCGGGGCTGGCGACGTTCGGCCTGACGCGCGACCATTTGCACGAGCTGATCGCAAAGGCCCAGGTCGCCCGCAGCATGAAGGGCAACCCGGTGGCCTGGACCGACGGTGAGCTGCTGGAGATTGTGGAGACGGCGCTGTGATTTTCTGCCGCGAATGGCACGAAAGGAAATACCGATGCCTGATATTTTCGATGCGTATCAGAAGGCTTTGACCCAACTGGGGACTGCGCTCGGCAGCGGACATGCCGATTATGCGGATGCCCTGCTCTACGAGCAACGGCTGACAGAAAACATGCGCAGCGCGCGGCGCTTTGGCGACACAGAGAGTCTGCGCGCGGAGCGGGCGCAGATCATTGATGGCCTCAACCGTCTGGCGTTGCAGAACCTGGGCCGCAGCTTCAATGAACTGGCGTTGGCGCCGCCCAGCCCGCCGCCCGCTGCCGCGGCCAGCGAAGGCTACGATATGGCCGTGGTGCGCGCTCTGCTCAACGACGCGCTGTCCGACGAGGAGTTGACGACTCTGTGCTTCGACTATTTCCGGCCGGTGTACGACGTGTTCAGCGCGGGCATGGCGCGCACGGCGAAAATCCAGCACCTGTTGGAGTACGTGGAAAAGCGGCAGCAGGTGGCGCGCTTGATCGAGGCGGTGGAAGGGATCAACGCACCGCAGGCGGCGGCATACCGCGATCGGCTGCGCGGCGGGAGCGCGGAGACATCACCCCAGGTGCGCATTGACACCGGAGGCGGCGCGGTGATCCTGGGCGACGTCAACACCGGCGGCGGCGATTTTCTAGGGCGCGACCAACATTAGCAGGGCGGCCTCACCTCATCCCCCGGCCCCTTCTCCTCTCCGCACGGCGGAGAGGAGAAGGGGGGAAGGGCCGCAGGAGCGCCGGATTGATTCGGCGGCTGGGTGCGCGGGCGGCTAGCCCGCAGTGTGACCGATGACCTCACCTCATCCCCCGGCCCCTTCTCCTCTCCGCACGGCGCGGAGGAGAAGGGGGGAAGAGGCCGGGCTTCGATGTGTGGTTACTCGGTCGGCGGCGCGGGGGGTAGGCGGCGGCGAAGGAGGTCCTTGAGGAAGGCGTCCATCGTTTTGAGTTCGTTCCGCAGGTCGTAGTTCTCGGTGTTGGAAATTTCCATGCGTAGGTCGTCCAGGTACGCTTGCAGGACGGCGCGCAACAGGTTGGCTTCTTCGGCGGTCAGTTCCAGGTGAATCATGGGTCTCTCCGTGGCCCGCAGCAAGGTGGGCCGTTGTCCATGGCGCCGCTAGGAAGGCTGTCACCTTGATTATACGCCGCGCGCGAGCAATTGACAAGAGGTCAAACAAATAACAGAAAAACAAAAAAGCCTGGTTTCTCGCAGAAACCAGGCTTTTACGTACTGAGATTACTCTTCCACGTAATAGACGATGCCCACGGTGCCTGGCCCCACGTGCGCGCCGACCACGGGACTCAGCTCGCTGAAGTGCATTTCCACGACGTTGAACTGATCGGCAATCTGATCGTACAACCAGAGCGCGTCACGCATGGCGGCCGCGTGCGCCACGGCCACGTGCAGCGGCCGCTGACCGGCCGTTTCTTGCAGCTGCGCCACCAGCCCATCTAGCGCGGCGCGATGACCGCG
>CAZEPA010000732.1:0-2160 GCA_964513955.1 uncultured Anaerolineae bacterium
GGTCGCTGGTGCGTCTTATTTTTATTACATGCTTCCAAGATACATACAGGCGTCTTCGAGTATTGACCAAGATCAGATTAGCCTGGCTCTCGGCATTATTCAGGTATTGCCATTGATATACGTGTTGCCCAAACCCCTGTCTTATGCGAGCGATTGGCTAGAGAGAATTCTATCGTCAAACAGATAGCAAAGGCACCAGACATGTCATCTCAATCACAACGATTCGCTATTGGGCTGCTCTTTTGCATCATGATCGCAGGCATCGGAATGCCGGGCATCGCTGCGTTCAATGCCCCAGCAACAGTCTTCACCCGCGGCGATGTCTTCGCGGCGACCGGGGCTGGCCAGATCAAGCGCTTTACGCCGGACGGGACGCTGATGCAGACTCTGCAGACCGGCGCTGATGGTCAGGATGCCGGCATGACCTTTGATCGCGACGGCAACCTCTACCTGGCGCACTTCGAAGCCAACCAGGTTTACCGCTTCGGGCCAGACGGCGCCCTGCTGGGGCCATTCGGCCGCGGCTTCGATTCCCATCCCGAATCGTTGGTCTTCGACGCGGCGCACAACCTGTATGTGGGCCAGGCGGATGGTTCGCGCCAGGTGCTCAAGTTCGATCTGCAGGGCAATCTGCTCAGCACAATCGAACTGCCCACGGAGGGACGCGGCAGCGATTGGATTGACCTGGCGCAGGATCAACGCACGTTGTTCTACACCTCCGAAGGCGCCTCGATCAAACGCTTTGACCTGGTTGACCATCGCAGTCTGGCCGACTTCAACCAGGCGCCGCTGCCCGGCTCCATCGCCTACGCGCTGCGCGTCCTGCCGGATGGCGGCGTGCTGGTGGCCGATACGGAGCTGCTGGTACGCCTGGATCGCGAAGGCAAACAGGTGCAGACCTACGATGCGCCGGATGAAGATGACTGGTTTGCGGTCAACCTGGACCCGGATGGCAAGACCTTCTGGAGCGGCAACCTCGGCACTGGCCGCGTTTTCCGATTTGACCTCGGCCGCGGCGACCAGGTTGCCAGCTGGGACGCTGGCGCCCAAGGCGCTCTGGGCGGGCTGGCGGTCTATGGCGAAATCACGGCCGCCGTCTCGCTGCCGACTCTGCCATTCTGGCTGCCATACCTGCTGGGATTGATACCGCTGTTGGGTGGGCTGGCCTGGTTGATCAAGCGTCGCCCGCAACCCAAGCGAATAGAAAAGCCAAAACGCGTGGATAAGTCGGGGGACACCTCGCGACACGAACCACCTAAGGCACGCCGGCCGGACGGGAAAACGATCAGGCCAGATTGATCAGCGTATCTGTCCTGTGGTTGGATCAACACCGGAGCATTCCAGCAAGAGGGGGTTGGAACTGTCATGTCAGACTCGATCGCGCAGCAGATATACGACTTGCTGCAGAAACTGCTCGCTGAGGCTCAACAGCACGAACAGTCCGGGCAGGCGGATGCAGCGCGCATGGAGTACCAACAGATTGTTCAGGAAGTTGAAGCACAGATCTCTGCTGGCCCGCCAGCCGCAGAACAACCCGAGGCGTACCAACAGCCTGCTCAGGGCGTTGAAGCACAGGACTCTGCTGACCTGCAAGACCTGGAACAACCCGGTACGTACCAACAGAACGCTGAGGACGTTGAAGCGCAGGAGGCAATTGGCCTGAACTGGCAGGAACTGAGCGGCGCGGCGCAGGCCGGGCTGGAACGCCTCGATTTGCAGGAATTATGGCAACATCTGCGCGAGGCTGAACAGCAAGAGCAGGATGGCAATCATGACGCGGCGCACGTCACCTATCAGGAGACGCTGGATGCGATCCAAAACCGGCGCACATCCGCCGTCGGTCATGTTGACTGGGAGAGGTTGGTCAGCGAGGCGCGGGCAGGATTGAACCGCCTTGATGGCGAGCGTTCTGTGACGATTGGTACGCAGGCTCTGAAGAATCGCGACTTTTTGGTCGCAGCTGGCGCGTTTCGTAAGGCATTGGGTCTGTTAGGACAGGATCACCCGACGGCTCGGCAAGGACTGGCTGAAACTCTATACCAGATGGGGCGTGAGGACGAGAAACAAGGACGTCCCCTAGCTGCGCGCGACCAGTACACCGACGCCCTGTCATACAATCCCAACCACCAGGAAGCTCGCGTGGCCCTGCAGTCCTTAGCA
>CAZEPA010000733.1:0-2153 GCA_964513955.1 uncultured Anaerolineae bacterium
GCCGGGTCTTGCGCGGCCACAAAGCCGTCGCTCCCGTCCGTGATGACTTCCCTGACCGCGGGGGCAGGGCCGCCAATGACCGGCTTGCGCAAAGCCCAGGCTTCGGTGAAGACGCCGCCGAAGCTCTCCTGGGACGAAGGGACGCACAGCACGGTGCAATCGGCCAGCGCGTTCGTCTTCTCCTGCAAGCTCACCGCGCCGATTTCGACGAGCCGCGGATCATGGATGCGCCGAAAGAGCCGCTCGGAGAAGGGCGTGCGCGGCCCGACAAAGGCAAACCAGGCTTCGGGATGCTGCCGCCATACGAGCGGCGCGGCCGCCAGAGTAGCATCTAATCCTTTGTAACGGTATTTTTGCGCCAGAAACAAGACCAACGGCCCCGGCGCCGCGGGTGAAGGCGCGTATCGTCGGGCGAAGGCGCCGGCGACGGGCGCCTCGGCCAGTACAGGCGCATTGCCGGTGACAAAAATGCGCGCGGGATTGACGCCCAGCTCCATCAGGGTTTGTCGTTCGCTGGCGGTCAGCGCCATGACCGCGTCGGCCTGGCGGTACAGATCCAGGTATTGGCGATAATTCCACCCCACCCACCGCGGGTGGTGATAAGGGACAAGAATGAAGGGGACCTGGCGGCGCCGCGCCAGCGCCAGCGAGGCCACACTGAGTGGTTCACGACCAATGCGCGCGTGGTAGACAAGATCGCAATCCGGCGCCAGGGCTTCCAGTTTGGGAAGCAGCTGCGCGCTGATCGCCGCGATGGCTTGCTTCTTGGCGGCGTAATAGGCAAACACCCAGGGGAGCAGGCGCATCCTTTCGCGCTGCGACCAGGTCAACTGCTGCACGGGAATGCCATCCACCGTGTACGCGCGAGCCGCATTCGGCGCGTTCACGGTGGTGCCGAGCAGCCAATCGGTGCGGTTTTGATCCCAAAACGCGGCGACGCGCACGGAATGGCGCCGGGCCAGGCGGCGCATCAGTTCGTGGGTGTGACTCTGCGCACCGCCGATGGCAGGCGGATAGGAGGTGATGGTGCAAAGAAGGTTCCAGGAAGCCATGTTCAGGCGGCATTGGGTTGACGCACCGTCAAACGCCAAACCTCAGTATCTTGCCCGCCCAAGCGGTACTTGTACACCTCGTTGCCCTGTAAGAAGTCAAAAACCCGAAAGCCAGCCTGAATGGCATATTCGATGCAGCGCGCCTGCAACACGACGCCTGTACTCAGATCCTTGAAGTTGAGCGGGTCATAGCCGGAATTGTACAAGAGCCATTGATCCTGCCAGCGCAAGCTGAACAGCGCCGCGGCCGGCCGCTCGTTCACCTCAAGCAAAGCCAGCGCCAACCAGCCTTTGGCGGCCATCGCCTGCGCCAGGTCTCGAAAGAAGGCTTTCATCGGTTCGGTCATGAAATCATCTTTGTCCGCGCTGCTCAATTGATGGAGGGTAATGAAATCCTCGACATCACGGCCTAGATCGCCGAGCGAGGCGCTAAACCACCAGCGGACGTTGGGCGCCTGCTCGATCTTGCGCAGCTTGCGTCGCACCTCGTGACGCTGATGCTTGTCAAGCAGGTTGAGGTATGATTCCCAGTCCGCAGGCAGCTGAATGACCGGGCAAACATCCTCCTTACGCGCGGCCGTTGGCCAGCGCGCGGCCAAATGCGCGCACAGCTCTGTCAACGTGGAAGATACGGCCGGCACGTTGACAAATTCAACCAGATCCCAGGCCGGCGCGTCCGTGCTGCCCAACCATTCAGCCAGGCTGAGATAGATCGGCGCCGCGTGCGCGGGATCGGCAATCACGTCAAGATAGTCGCTCACCTCGGTGCCGCCCACCAACAGCAGCCGGCGTTGACCCGCATCGGTCAGGTCAACAAAAAGAGGAGCCAGGCCCAGCAGGCGGCCGGTCTCCTCATCGCGCCAGCTCAAGAGATACAACTCATCCCCACCCCAGTGACGCCACCAGGTGGTCTGCCATTCCCAACTAAGAAAAATTGTGTTAGTCTGGCTGGTCTGCAGGAGATCGTTCCACTCGCTGCGCAACGCGTCGAATCCGCTGACATTCCGATCAATGGTCAACTTCACAACATCGGTCCTCATCGTTTCATGGTGGCAAGGACTTACGCGCTCAAGCTGTCAGAAGGTCTTTGTCCCCCGTCGG
>CAZEPA010000734.1:0-2151 GCA_964513955.1 uncultured Anaerolineae bacterium
GAAACCTCAAGTATCGCTCGGAGGCGAGCCTAAACCAGTTGACTTGATATCTGACATTCGTCATGTTGCATCTTGCGCAGATGACGCTATAATCCCCGCATCTTGCTAACGATTCGCAAGAAGACCCCTGGCGCAAACAATTTCAGCATCAGATCATCTCTTGGAGGTCCGAAACGATGAAGTTTATTGATCTCTCGATTCCCCTCGGCGTGGGAACACCCGCCTGGCCCACCTACGAGCCGCTGCAAATCAAGTATTTCAAACGCCTGGCGCCCAACGGCGCCAACGGCCAGGTCATTACTCATTCCAATCACCTCGGTACGCACCTCGATGGTGAAATTCACTTCTACACCCCTGGCAAGGACATCGCCAGCCTCTCGCTCGATTTCCTGACCGGCCCTGCGGCCATTGTTGACCTGTCGGATGCCTGCGGCGACTACGACATCTACACCTCGCAGATGGTCGAAGAGCGTGTGGATGTGCGCGAGGGCGACATTCTGATCATCCACACCGGCTACCACCGCTATGGCTGGGATCAGCCGCGCGCAGACGAGATCCGCTACATGGTCAAGCACCCCGGCCCCGACCGTGAGTTTGCCGAATGGTGCAAAGCCAAGAAGCTCAAATGGCTGGCCGTGGACTGCGGCAGCGCAGACCACCCCATGAACACGATCATCCGCCAGTGGATGCCGCGCCAGGCCGCCGAAGCTGAGGCTCATTTCCAGGCTAAGTACGGCAAGCGCGTGGCCGAGGTCTTCACGGACGACAAGTACCAGTTGATGCACATCGAGATGTTCCCCTTTGGCATCATCCATGCCGAATGCGTGGGCGGCGACATTGACCTGCTGCTCAACCAGCGCGTCGAGGTTGGCTGCTTCCCGTGGCGCTTCGTGGACGGCGAGTCGTGCATTGCACGTATCGTGGCCTACGTGGACGATGACCGCTACGCGACGCTGATGGCCAAGAAGGCAGCGATGGGGCTGACCAAACACGGCGATTGCCTCTGCATGCAACCGCAGCGCTGAGCGGCCGTCACCCTGGCTGTGTCCAATTCCCCTGGGGAGGTAGAATGTGAAGGCTTTTACCGCGGCCTGCGCACAGTTTGCTGTAGTTCCCAACGAGCCGGCCGCCAATGTCGCCGCCTGCGTGCAGTGGATCACGCGCGCGGCGCATGAAAATGGCGCGCAGCTCATTGTCCTGCCAGAAACCATCACGACCGGCTTCACCCCCCGAATGAGCGCAGAGGCGCTGTGGGACCTGGTGGACGCTCTGCCTGGCCGCTGGAGTGAGCCAATCCAGCAAGCTGCCCGCGACTTGTCAGTCCATGTGGTGTTTCCTACGTATGAACGCGGCCCCACGCGCGGCGTGGTGTACAACGCGGCGGCGCTGATTGGGCCTGGCGGGGATTTGCTTGGCGTCTATCGCAAGACCCATCTCTTCCCCACCGAACGCCGCGGCGGCGGCGGCTGGAGCACGTCGGGCAACCAGCCGTGCGTGATCAGCACCGAGCTGGCGCGCATCGGCCTGACCATCTGCTATGATGGCGATTTCCCCGAGCTCTATCGTGCAGAAGCCGTGCAGGGCGCGGAAGTGATCGTACGCCCAAGCGCGCTCCTGCGCTCGTTCGAGATTTGGGATATGACCAACCGCGCGCGTGCGTACGACAATCACGTGTACATCATCGCCTGCAACGCCATCGGCCCTGACGCGGGCAGTTTCTTCTACTTCGGTCATTCCATGATCGTGGACCCCATTGCCCACAAGCTGGCGCAGGCCCGCGGCACCGAAGAGATCATTGCCGCTGTGCTCGATCCCGACCCCATCAAGCGCATCACCTACGGCGCCAATTCCCCGATGATTTTCGATCACCTGGAAGATCGCAACCTGGAGGCCTATGCGGATGTACTCAAACCGGCCCGCAGCGCATTCGAGCCGGCACGGCGCGTCCAGCATGAGCGGCCGCACGAGTGAATGTCAGAATGAGCGATCGAAGACCGGAGATTGGCGATTGCAGACTGAAGGAGGTTGACTGCACTCAGGCAGGCTCGGCATGGGAATTGCACATCCCGCGTGATTGACATCCTTTTAGCGCGTTTGATCAGGGAGGATTAATACTCGTATGGCAGCATCATCTGAGAAGCCAGTCATTGG
>CAZEPA010000735.1:0-2148 GCA_964513955.1 uncultured Anaerolineae bacterium
TCTCCTACCGCACCCACGCTGATCGCGGCGCTGGGCCTGCGCGATGCCCGCAGCGTAGATGTGGTGGGCGATTTGATGTACATCGCTGATTTCCGCGCGCCGCGCGGCCTGCGCGTCTTCAGCATCACCAACCCGGCGGCGCCGACCCTGCTTGCCACCTATCGCTACGATGGTACAGCGGGCGAAGCCCGCGTCTCCGGCCATGTGGCCTACATTGCGCAGACGGTCGGCCTGGAGACGGCCGATTTCATCACCCCCACCGCGCCCTCGCGACTCGCGAGCCTTCCGCTGCCGGGAAACTCCTACAGCCTGGCCGTGGCGGAACCGTATGCTTTTGTGGCCTGCGGGCTTGGCGGCTTACAGATCGTGGATGTGAACAACCCGGCGCAGCCGCAGGTGACCGGCGTAATGCCTATGCCCGGTTCGGCGCGCGGCGTGGCCGTGCAAGGCAATCTAGCCTACGTGGCGGCCGATGCGGGGGGGGTGATGGTGGTGCGTACGACGCCGCTGCCGCAAACGTCGTCCTGGTTCTTCCCGCTCCTGGGGCGCTGAGGTAGGCAAAAGCCTGATCTGCGCAGATCAGGCTTTTGTCGCCGCGGCCTCCAGGCCCTGCACAGTCCATCGCGGAACAGACGTATCACAGGGACAGGAAGACGAATTCAACCACAAGGGAACAGAGAACACCAAGAAACAGCAGTTCTTCGTGTGCTCACTGGCTAAAAACTCGGCCAAATGTGGAACGACTGAGATGGAACAGCTGACTTTAGAGGTTGAGCAAGATCCCCGCCAGCACCGCTGCGCGCGGCGCGAGCTGCGCAACCGTCACATACTCATCATCGGTGTGCGCGCCATCGCCGCATACGCCCAGGCCATCCAGGGTGGGGATGCCCAGGGCGGCTGTGAAATTGCCGTCGCTGGCGCCGCCGACCGCGCGTTCAAGCAGATCAAGGCCAATCTCCTGGCCCAGGCGGCGCGCCAGTTCAAACAGGCGCACCGTGCCCGGTAGGCGCTCCATGGGCGGCCGCTCCACGCCGCCGCTGATGTGCAGGCTGGCGCCGGCCAGGTGTGGACGCAGCGCATAGACCTGTTGAGTCACCCAGGCCGCGTCTTCCAGGCGTTGGACGCGCACATCTACCTGCATTTCGGCCGCAGCCGGCACGGTGTTGACGGCCGTGCCGCCCTGAATCAGCCCCACGCTGACGGTGACGCCGCGTGCGTAATCGGTTAGCGCCGTCAGGGTTCCAATCTGGTGTGCCAGTTCCACAATGGCGTTGATGCCCAGCTCGTGCGCGGCCCCCGCATGCGAGGCGCGCCCCAACGCTGTGATCGTGAAGGTGCCCACGCCCTTGCGCGCGGTCTTCAACTCGCCGCCGTAAGAGGCCGGTTCCAGCACCAAGACCGCTTCCGACTCGCGCGCCAGCGCCTCAATCAAGGGGCGCGAATCAGTGCTCGACAGTTCTTCATCGGCTGTGCTCAGCAAGATAACGGGTCGCGGCAAAGGGCGTCCCAGGCTGCGTATGGCCGCGATCGCGGCGGCTGCCAGCAGCGTGCCGCCTTTCATGTCGTAGGCGCCAGGACCGTAGACGCGACCGTCTTCCACCCGCGGCGGATTGCGCCGCAGGCTGCCGATGGGATGCACCGTGTCGTGATGCGCCAGGAGCAGAATTGGCTTCTGCGCACTGCCAGCCCACGTGGCGCGCACCATGCCGCCGTTCACCTGACCGGGGATGATCTCAACCTGCGCGCCGCGCGCCGCCAGATGTGCGGCCACCGCCTGCGCCATGCGCGTCGTGGCCGCGGCGTCGTTCGAGGGCGACTCAATGGCACACCACGCCAATAGATCACGAACCAGTTGATCTTGGCTGGCGGATAACCAGTTCAGCAGTTGTTGCATGAAGAATTCTGACCTCACGAAGGCACAAACGTGGCGCTGTGGAAGGTGACGCGGGCCAGCGCCTCGCGGTTGACGGTCACACCCAGGCCAGGCGCCGTTGGCACGCTGATGGTGCTGTCTGGGTTGAGGCTGAACGTCGGTTCAGCGATGTCGGTCAAGTAGTAGCGACTGCTGGCCGAGATGTCTCCCGGCAGGCCGAAGTTGGGGAGCGAGGCCAGCGCCAGGTTGGCGGCGCGGCCGATGCCTGTCTCCAA
>CAZEPA010000736.1:0-2146 GCA_964513955.1 uncultured Anaerolineae bacterium
CAGGGCGGAGAAGACGAACGTCGAAGCATTGGCCACGGGGTGGCGCACCAGGTGGGCGATGTCCAGCAGCAGGCCGGAGGGATTGGCCAGCACGTCCCAGCTGTTCCAGCGCGGAAAACGTCCCAGGTAGACACCAAAACCACTCAGCGCCAGTACCCCCAGGGCAAACACCCAGCTGATCCGTACCCCAGCCGAGCGCCGCACGAGTGACTGCATTAAGTACAACGAAATCAACCCCAGAAAGGCCCCCGTCCAGGCGAAGCTGATCAGCAGGATCAGGTCGTACCAGAGCGGCACGTTGCCCTGCGGCTGCAGGTGCAGGATATCGGTCAGAATATAGGGCGCGTTGGGGAAGAAGAGCAGCCAGAAGACCAGGCAGGGCAGCACTAGCAGCCAGTCGCGCCAGCGGCCGCGCTGGCCCAGGTTGTAAGCGGCCAGGGCGCTCAGCATCGGCAGCCACGCCAGGAACAGATTCCAGACCAGACCAAAATGGACGGCGCTGCGCGCGTAAACGGCACGCACGGCCAACTGCGCCAGGCAAACGGCCGTCGCAAACGCCAGGGACGCGACGACGGCCGCCTGAGGACGGTAACGCATCAACACGCGAGTCGAAAAAGGCACAAGTTATCTCCTTTGCATGGATAGACGTCGCCCGGCCGCATCTGGTTCAGCCGCTTTGTACTTTGCACTCAACGCCTCCATTCCAAGTTCAGCGTTCTTCTATGATATACTATCAGCGCCTCCGCCAGGTGCCTGATTCTGCGTTCCAGGAGATGGTCGCAATGAATGATTATGATTTACGTTCGCTTGACCTGCCAAAACTGACCGGCGCGCTGCTGCGCACCTTTGCCGCGGCGCTGGCCAATCCGGCGACCCGCCCCGCGCTGATGCCTAACCTGCTCAAGCAGGGCGGCGTCAACCATTTTCGCGCCTTACGTTTGCAGGAACCCCCCACGTTCATCCCGTTGGCATCCGTGGATGCTCCGTCCCCTTCGTCCTTGACGCCGGCCCAGGTGGAGGAGACGCTCAGGCCGTTTGCGCAGGGCGCGGTTTTTGCCACGGCGCGCGATTTTGCGCACGCCTACCGGCAAGGGCGCATCACGCCTGAGACGGTGGCGCAGCGCGTCGTGGATGCAATCAAGGCCAGCGAGGCTGGCGATCCGCCGCTGCGCGCGTTCATTGCCAGCGACGCAGCCGACATCCTGACCCAGGCGCGTGCTTCCACGGCGCGCTTCGCCGCCGGCCAGCCGCTCAGCCTGCTTGATGGCGTGCCGGTGGCAATCAAGGATGAGATGGATCAAACGCCGTATCCAACCACGGTGGGCACACTCTTTTTGGGACGCAGCCCAGCCACGACCGATGCGACGGTGGTGGCGCGCTTGCGCGCAGCGGGTGCGCTGCTGATCGGCAAGGCCAACATGCACGAGATCGGCATCAACCCCAATGGGGCCAATGCCCATTATGGCGCAGCGCGCAATCCGTATGACACGGCGCGTGACCCGGGCGGCAGTTCCAGCGGGCCGGCGGCGGCCGTGGCGGCCGGCCTGTGCCCCATAGCGATTGGCGCGGATGGCGGCGGTTCGATCCGTATCCCGGCCAGTCTGTGCGGCCTGGTGGGGCTAAAACCCACGTTCGGTCGCGTCAGTGAAGCCGGCGCGGCGCCTCTGTGTTGGAGCGTAGCCCATATCGGCCCGCTGGGCGCCACGGTGGAAGATGTGGCCCTGGCCTACGGCTTGATCGCAGGCCCCGATACCCGTGACCCGAATTCGCAGCGGCAGCCAGCCGTTAGTTTGGCCGGCTGGAATACAGCAGACCTGGCGGGTCTGACGGTCGGCGTCTATCGGCCGTGGTTTCGCCACGCCGCGCCGGCTGTCGTTGCGGCCAACGAGGCGATGCTGGCGCAGTTCGAACGCGCAGGCGCGCAGGTGCGCGAGATCGTCGTGCCTGAACTCGACGCTATGCGCGTGGCGCATATCATCATCATCTTGAGCGAAATGTTTGCGAACATGCGTAACCACGGCGCCGCGATGCGTCAGCTCGGCCCTTCAGTGCGAACCACGTTGGCCCTTGCGACCGCGTTCGATGCGAATGATTACATCAAGGCCCAGCGCATGCGCACGCGCGCGCTGGCTATCTTCGATGAGAT
>CAZEPA010000737.1:0-2144 GCA_964513955.1 uncultured Anaerolineae bacterium
AGTCATTTCGAGTTTCAGGATGACAACTTCTTTGTGCAGCCGAAGCGCGCGCTCGAAATTGCTGAAACGCTGCGCGCACGCGGCGTGGATTTTACCTTTGCCTTCCTCACTCGCGCGGATCAGATTGTCAAGGGCGAAAAGTATTTTCCGGCCTTTCGCCAGGCAGGTCTTCGCTACGTAGGCGCCGGCCTGGAAAGCGGCAGCCAGGGCAGCTTGGATCGTCTGAACAAGGAAACGACCGTCGAAGAGAACAGCCGCGCCCTGCACATCCTGTGGGGCAATGACCTGGCCGCCCAGGTTGACTTTATCATGTTCGAGCCGAACACGACGGTTGAAGACTTGGAGCAAAACCTGGACTTCATTGAGAGCCACGGTCTGTTTGGCTACTTCCCGCCGATCATTCTCTCCACGCTGGCGTTGTTTCCCGGCACGCGCTCGCGCGAAGAAGCCGAGGCCGCGGGCATTGCCTTTGGCAGCGTCCACGAATCGCTGCCCTACCACTTCCAAAACGACGATGCGGCGCGGGTCAAGGTGCTGTTGGACCAGAGCATGGCGACCTTTGGCGCGGCCTGGTATGAACTCGTCATTGATCTGCAGGATGAATTAGCGCGACGCGAGGCCGAGCTGGAACACGCCAACGGCCACGCTGCACAGTGGCTGCCGCTGGTGCGTGAGTTGAAACTCGAGTACAGCGGCCTGGCCAGCCTTCCCTATCTGCTCCTCAAACGCCTTCTGCGCCTGGGACGTCAGTCTGGTTTCGAGTCGCTTCAGGCGTCGTCGCTCATCCAACCGACGCGGCGCGAGTTCGAGGCCGCTCAGGCGCGTGTGGCCGGTCTCCGTGAACGCCTGGCCTTCCTGGCTTCAAACCAGGTGACTGGCAATTAGAGGCGGCACGCTGACCACATCGGGCGGCAGGTGCAAACGCACACAGCGCGCCTGCCGCACCAACTGCGCCAGCAGGTCAAGATGGGCGGCCGCGGCTTGCGCTTGCTGCACGTCCACACTCAGCGGCAGCGCCTCGCTCAAAACCGCACGTCCCGCCAGAGGCTCGAACGACCCATCGCATGGCCCATGCAATGAAGGAACAATCAGCAACCGCACCGGCGTCTGCGACGTCACAGAGCCGGGGTAAACTTCGGGCAAGAAAATAGTGGACTTGCCGTTGTCCGCGCGCTCAGTGCCAAACGGGGCCAATTCGGGAAAAAAACCCACCGTGCGCGACGTGACATGCATCGTGTTGAGGGTTGCCACGGCCGAAATTTCGCCGTTAGCCGTGCGCGTGAGCAAGGTGGCGTCATCGGATACAAATTGAAAGCCCGCGCGCACGCATTGCAGCATCGTAGTGGTTTTGCCCGCGCCCGAAGGTCCGGTAATCAGCACTCCCTGCCCGCGCCAGGAAAGGGCTGCCGCATGCAGCAAAAAGAACCCATGCGGGCGCAGCGCCTGGTAGAGGGTGGTGAAAAGCAGGCCGCTGAAGAACGCGGCTGGCATCTGCATGGGCTGACGGACAAAACCAACCGCGCGACCGCTGCGCAGGTCAAGGCCAACCACCGCCAGCCCCTGGCCGTAATGCGAAAAGAGATAATCACCTTCGCGCCATTCACGAAAATCGCCGGCCTGCGGAGCGTCCGGCCACGGAAAGGGCGGCGCATCCGCATCTGCCTCCACCAGCGTCAACATGACGGCCGGGGCTGACGCAGGCGGTTGGCGAAGATGTGACAAGGGGCGCAGCAGGCGCTCGTGCAAGGCCACGGGGTGGCCGGCCACCCCAATATCCACATCCGCGACGCGCAGGCCGGCCCACGGCAAATTTCCCGGCGCTGAGGCCATCTGCTGCAGCGTGGCGAAAAAATGGTGGGCGTTTACCATGAAGTTATCGTCATTCGTATCTGACCGGCTTATCCGCGTTCGGATGATAGAAAAGAACCGGGGACAAGACAAACGAACAGGGCAGTCGGCCGTGGCCTAACTGCCCTGTTCGTCGAAAAGAAAAAGTCGTGACTTGGCGAAGCCCCGTTGCACGCACTCTCGTTCTAATAGTCACCTCGAAGCCGATCCCACCTGTCAGCGGCTCGACGCTCAAGATGCACAAACGAATGTGGTAACGTTCCCAGCAGGCGAAGGGTCGGGCATTGACTACCGAC
>CAZEPA010000738.1:0-2140 GCA_964513955.1 uncultured Anaerolineae bacterium
TCTGCGCGGGCGTCGCGTGCTTGCTGACGGTCAGCAGGCGGTTGCGGGTCATGTGGTACCAGATGAAGGGCTGGCCCTGGCGCGCGGCGCTGGCGCCAACCTGGTGCACCACGGTCGCGCCGGGCACGTAGAGCAGTGGACGGCCCGCGTGCGTCAGGCGCAGGCTGAGATCCACATCCTCGCCCATGAAGAAATAGCGCTCATCGAACAGACCCGCCGGCTCGATCACGTCGCGGCGCAAGAGCAGTGCGCAGCCTGGCGCAAAGCCCACCACGCCGGCCGCGTCGGCCTGACCCTGGTCAGGCGCGCCTTTGTGCTGATGCACGCCCGTGCCAATCTTCCAATCCACATATCCGCCGGCATACCACAGGCGCCGGCCATCGCCAAAGTAGATTTTCGGCGCGGCCGCGCCGGCCTGTGGATGGGCGGCCAGGGCTGCTTGCAGGCGCGGTAGGGTGTCAGGGTTGATGAAGGCATCGTTGTTGAGAAGAAAGATCAGCGCCGGCGCCAGTGTGGCCAGCGCGTGGCGCACGCCCAGGTTGTTGCCGCGTGCAAAGCCCAGGTTTTCCCCGGCGGCCAAAACAGTCAACGCGGGAAAGCGCGCCCGCAGCGCCGCCGCCGAATCATCGGTCGAGCCGTTATCCACGACAATCACGCAGGCTGGCGGCTGGCCGCAGTCGAGCACGGTCTGCACGCAGGCCAGGGTGGTGTCACGACCATTCCAGTTAAGAATGATAGTCGCGATGGCTGGCGCGGCCAGGGTCATCATTCGCGCACCGCCACAGCTATGGTCATCGTTCCCGCACCGCCACAAGCGGGATGGCGGCCGCAATCCACAGGTAGCTCATCAACTGCAGTTCCTGCATGAGAGGCAAGAAGGTGAAGGCCACCATGGCGCCCAACCAGGCGGCCTGCGCGGCGATGCTGACCGCGTCGAAGAAAGGATCGAGCGCGGGCGCGAGCGGGCCGCTGCGGCCGGCCGGGGCGACAGGCAGCGCCCGCGCCAGAAGCGCTGAAGCGTGCACGCTGCCCCAACGTCGGCGCTCGGCGCGCAGCGTCCAGACCATCATCAGATAGATGGCCAGGGTGAACAGGGTGCCGAGAATCCCAATCTCCATCATCATCTGCAGCCACGAGCTTTCGACATGCTCGATTTTGATTTTATCCGAAAATTTGAGCGCGCGTGGCCCGGCCATGCCGGTGCCAATGCCGAGCGGATGATCGAGAATGAACGGAATCGAAGCCTCATACGAAGCCAGGTGTCCGACCGCGGATGGATCATTCATGTTGAGAGCGCGCGTAATACGCGCTACCAGCCCCACGCGTTCCGCGCCAATGACCAGGAGCGCGGCCAGTGCGAGGAGTGCAAGGATGGTCCCCGGGCTGCGCAGGGCGTAACGCAGTGTCTGCCCCAGGTTGCGGAAGCCAATTTCCAGCACAGCCAGGGCAGCCACCATGCTCAGCAGGCCGACCAGCGAGCTGCGCGAGTAGGTGAGCAGCACCGCCGCGCCGCAAAGGCCGGTGATCGCCAGCAGAATGGCGCGCTGCCACAGCACGCGCTGCGGCTGCAAGGCGAAGACCAGCGCCAACGCCATGGCCAATACCAACATCAAGCCTAGCTCGTTTGGGCTGGTCACAGTGCCGATGGCGCGGAGGTGCGGCTGACGTTCGACCCAGTTGTAAAGGTCATTGAAGTTCCAGAAGGCGACCTGGTAAATACCGATCAGCGCCATCACGACGGAGACGCCGAGCATCGCCAACACCAGGAAGCGCAGCTGCCGCGCGCTGACCGGAACCGCGCGCAGGAGATAGAAGACCACCAGCGGTTCCAGGTAATTGCGAAAACCATAGATGCCCACGTTCAGCAGCGGGCCGACAAAAATGTACGCACCCATCAGCAGGGCAATGCACGCCAGGCCCAAGTCGAACGGATAGAGCCTGACCTTGAAGCGATCCTGGCCGAACAGGCGCCGCAGCAGCAGCACGCCGATCAGCAGCGCCATGACCCCTTCTTTCCAATAGGCAAACATCTCCACCGTGCCTTGGGACACGTTGAAGAGGCCGACCAGGGCGCGGCTGGCGAAGACATGAAACGGCAAGCCCAGGATCAACAGCAGCAGCAGGTAGAAGGGCCGCAGCC
>CAZEPA010000739.1:0-2139 GCA_964513955.1 uncultured Anaerolineae bacterium
CATCGGCATTGCCATCCTGCGCTACCGGCTGTGGGACATTGACGTCATCATCCGCAAGACGCTGGTCTACGCCGTGCTGACCGCGCTCCTGGCGCTGGTCTATTTCGGCAGCGTGATCCTGTTGCAGCGACTAGTCGGGGCGCTAACCGGCGTCGAGCAATCGCCGCTCGCCGTGGTGGTCTCGACCCTGGCTATCGCCGCGCTGTTCACGTCGCTGCGCCGCCGCATCCAGGATGGCATTGACCGGCGCTTCTACCGCAAGAAATACGACGCGCAGCGGGTGCTGGCGCAGTTCGCGCAGACGGCCCGCGACGAGACCGATCTGGACGCGCTGACCGGCGAGCTGGCCCGCGTCGTGCAGGAGACGCTGCAGCCGGCGGGAGTGAGCGTCACGCTGTTCGACACGGCATTAACTCAAGGACGCCGATAGACGTCGTGGGTACCGATATTGCGAAAGACGTAGATGACCTCCCCGGTATCGGAATCGTGATCGGTGTGAAAGGTAAATGCGTATTGCAGCGTGATGTGGGCCCTCCCAGATATCTGGATGGCCCTGCATCTTGCGCATGCGCAGTGAAGGATGAAACGGCGGATCTGCTGCGCCGTCCTGAAAGCGTCGAAATGCCTCGCGAGCTTTTTCTTTGATGTCTATCGGCAGCGCGGCGTATGCTTCCCACAAGGTCTGGGCAGGACGGAACTTCATTGCTGGTCGAGGAACTCGATCATGCCGCCGATGGTATCGAAGGTTTCAACCCGACCCTCGGCAATAGCCAGGTCCGCCGCGCGTTCTTTCTCCTGCCACTCTGGCGTCCGAAAGTAGTTCTGTTCGGCGGCTGTGCGCAGCGCCTCCAGAATGACTTCTTGCGCGGAAGTACCTGGGGCAGTGCTGGCTGCCAGCTTTGCCAGTGCGTCACGCACGATATCTGTCTGGTCGAGCGGTACAGCCACCACCAAGTGGGGCCGTCGTGCATCGGCCGTGTCCAGCCGTACATCAGCTTGGTAGCGAGAAGACATGCGGTTTCACTCCATGATCGTAATCCCGGCTTTTCCAACCACTGCCATTATAGCACAGCGCCACGAGTCTCAAAAGCGTTGTGGTTGTCTACCGAGCCGCTTCGCCGCCGCATCCAGAATATGGTCGGCCGCCGCTTCTACTACAGAACATACGACGCGCAGCGGGTGCTGGCGCAGTTCGCGCTCACCGCGCGCGACGAGACCTATCTCGACGCGCTCACCGGCGAGCTGGCCCGCGTGGTGCAGGAGACGCTGCAGCCGGAGGGGATCAGCGTGTGGCTGCGCAAAAAATAAGCCCCGAAGAGCGCACTAGCGTCTTTGGGGCCAAACAAACAGCGATCGTGAGTGTTGTGTTCATGCCGCCAAGGGAACCTGGCGCGTTGTCAAGACATCGAGCTCGGACAAACGGCGCACCTGCTCAGGCGCCAGGGCCAGCATCGCCCTGGTAGAGCCGTCCGCGTTCACGAATTCGACTTCATACGCCAAGCGCGGCGTGGTGTAGATCTCGACCACTGTGCCGAGATCGCCGGCCAGGACGGCATGGCCAGGAAAGCTTGCCGTCGCGATGATGGTCTCCAACAGTTCGATAGTCTCGTTCATAGGTCTACTCCTTGCGCCGCAGCGCAGGTTCGATGGTCACCAGGTCCGTCCAGTCGTTGCCAGGTCGGAGGATCCAAACTGTTGTCACTTGCCTCGCCTCGCCTTTGGGACCTACCAGCGGCGCTGTGACGGTGTATTTCTGGCCGAACAGCGACTGCTGGCCAGGGTCGGCAGGTTGAGTGAGGTAGGTGACAGTTGTTTCGTCGGCATTATAACACACCCATGCTGGGCCGGAAAGCCTCGCAATGCTCGCCAGGGGTCAGTTCTGGGCGCGCGAAAGGGTTGGAATCTTATGTCCAACAGCTTCGTAACGCTGGTCGTAACGTTTCTTGGACGGTTGGGTGGTATCCTATAGCTCAGGAGATAAACCATGAGCACAACAACTCAACTTTCGGTTCAACCAACGCCTGTTCGCCCGGATGTATCTGGCCCGGCTGGCATGCCCGTGATCGGGAACACCTTGCAGTTCCAGCGCAACCCGTTGGGATTCCTGATGCGCACCGCGGCCGATTACGGCGACGTGGC
>CAZEPA010000740.1:0-2127 GCA_964513955.1 uncultured Anaerolineae bacterium
AGGCGATGCCAACAAAAACGACGTTGTTGAACAAGAAGCCTGATTCGCGGCTGAGCATGGAGTCAAGCTCATTGTCGCTGCGCAGCATGGGGAGGCGATCGAGCAGCAGCCAAAGATAGCCGAAAATCGAGAGCGCGATGAAACTCAGGAAAATCGGGCCGACGTTGCTCAGTGCAAACGCATGCACGGACTCGATGACGCCGCTACGCGTGATGAAGGTGCCGATCAGAACCAGCTCATAAGTCAAGAAGACCAGGGCCAGGTTCCAGACCTTGAGCATGCCGCGGCGTTCCTGAATGACGATCGAGTGGAGAAAGGCGGTCGCCGTGAGCCAGGGCAAGAGGCTGGCATTTTCGACCGCGTCCCAGGCCCAATAGCCGCCCCAACCAAGCTCAATGTAGGCCCACTGGCTGCCCATGAGAATGCCAAGCGAGAGAAAGAGCCAAGGGACCAGCGTCCAGCGGCGGATGGACCGAATCCAGGTGTTGCCAAGCTGTTTCGTGGCCAGCGCGGCCACGCCGAAAGCAAACGGCACGGCCATGCCCACATAGCCCAGGTAAAGGCCAATGGGATGGATGACCATCCAGTAGTTCTGCAGAAGAGGATTCAGCCCGGTGCCATCCGCAGGCACAAAGCCCAGTTTCTTGAATGGGTTGGCCGCGAAAATGACGATGACCAGGAAAAAGGCGGTGGTCGTGAGCAGGGTCGCGATGACATAGGGCATCAACTGGCGGTGCTGGTTGCGAAAACCGATCATAGCCAGGGTTGAATAGCCGGACAGGATGAGAGTCCAAAAGAGCAATGAGCCGGCCTGCCCGCCCCACAGCGCGGAGAATTTATAGAAGAGGGGCAAATTGCGTTCGACGTGGCTGGCTACGTACTCAAATTGGAATTGATTGGTCAGCAGCGCAATCCACAATAACACAGCGGCCGTCAACACCAGGGCGGCAACGGTAAAAACCGCATTGCGCGCGCTGGCGACAATGGCCAGGTCATCACGGCGGGCGCCAATCATGGCGAGGGCAATGCCGATGATAGCAACCACCAATGCCAGGGCAAGCACGGGAAAGCCCAAGTCTAGTAACATGCGATTATCTCCTTTGCTGAACAGAAACGGCTCATTTGCAGCTTCCACCTGCGATCAACTGATCCAAGCAGGTGCGCAACTCTGAGTCGGACAGAGGGCCAATTTTGAACCAATCCACCGTTCCATCCGGTTTGATAAAAAAGGTTTCGGGTACGCCTTGGATGCGATAGCGCCGCGCAATCTTACTCTCGAGATCTGGCCCATTGGCATACGTGATCTTGTACTGCTGCAAGTAACGCATCGCCGCCGGTTCCTGGTCAAGATAGTCAACGCCCACGAAGACCACATTTTTGCCCGCGTAATCTACCGCCGCCTGCTGCAGCGTGGCCGCCTCTTCCTTACAGGGGTCGCACCAGCTGGCCCAGAAGTTGAGAACGACATGTTTGCCTTTCAAGTCCACCAGGGACGCTTTATCGCCGAGATCGCCCTGGTATCCGCGAAAGAGCGTCAGGGCAAAATCGGGCGCCTGGCCGCTGGATGGACGGGGCGCATCGCGCTTGGCTACCAGGGCATAGGCAAAGAAGGCAATGAACAGCACGGCAATGCCAATCACGGCCCAGCGCACAGCCTGGCCGTTCGAGTTACCCGTGGGTGCAACCGATGAATCGAGTGATGAGTTAGTCAATCTTCTTCAACTCCTCTTGTAAGCGGCTCAATTGCTCGGCCGGCAGATCAGAAAGAGGGGATGTCGGGGCCGCGGCCGGCGCGACCGGCAGTCGTCGGGTCCAACGGCGCAGGATGTAGAAGACCCAGGCTGCGCCAAGAATGACCGCGGCAAATGGAAGCACCCACGCCAACCAGTTGAAACCCTGGCGGGGCGGCTCGCCCAAAACCTGGGGGCCGTACTGCTCAATGAAGTACGCGCGAATCTCGTCAGTGCTGGCGCCAGCCGCCAATTTCTCGGCAATCACCTCGCGCATCTGCTCGCACGCCTTCAGCTCGCACGTGTCAAGGCGCACGCTGTTACAGAGGGGGCACCACAGCTCCCTGGCAACCGCGTTCACTTGCTCGGCCGTCACCGGCTGCTGAGCCAGGGAAGC
>CAZEPA010000741.1:0-2114 GCA_964513955.1 uncultured Anaerolineae bacterium
TGCGCCGCCCTAGCTTGGCGTCCAGGCCGTGATGGTAGAGTACTGTCGATTTGCCTGTGCCGTCGTCAAGGTCAAAGTCGGTGTCAGCGTCGAAGTAATCGCCGGTCAGGTCTGGCGTCTCAGCGTCGCCAAAGCGCACAAGGTAGCCGCCAACGCGCCCATCGCCAAGTGCCTTTAGCTCGCCGCCGATTGTTACAATTTGTTCATCCATGTCAACTCCTCACCACAGCCAACCAGCAGCGACAAGACACATGCGCCGGCGGGCCATAGGGGAACTCAGCCTGATAGTCGAAACGGTTGTGCAACGGTGCGCAGACCGGGCATACCCGGTCGTCGCGCCACGTTACCCACTGCGTCACGGTCTGGACACCTTGCGCTGCCATCTGCTCTTGCGTGATGGTAGCGGCCTGGCTGTATGCCCGCGTCACTTCGGTTGTTGCAATCATGCGAGCGCGGGCCGGGCCGAATGTCGGTTCTAGCAGTTTCGCCACATCGTCAACCGTCATAGCGGGGTTGCGGGTATACATGCTCACGGCGTCACTGATTGCCCGCGCTGTCGTCTCGTTGATGCCGCGCACCTGCGAAAAGCTGTACGAACTCGCCCACTGTGACGCAGCCCGGTTGACGGCATCGATGCTCAATTCCACGCCCAGCGCCGCCGCCCGTTGCATCGTGCTGGCAGTCGCAGCGCCAACCAGCGCCAGCAACAGCAGCGCCCAAATGCGGTTGTCGCGCTCTTCCTGTGCCGGCGCGCCCTGCCCCTCAACAATGCGCCGCGCTTCGTCGTATGCTGCATCGCCAAATAGCTCGATAAGCTCGGCGGCAAAAGCGTCTTCAGGATCGCGGGGCGGCTCCTGATCAGCGCGTGCTTTCAGCGTCGCCAGCCGGGGCGCGAGATCAGCCGGGACAACGGGTAGTAGGCTTGCCGCTTGCAGTACGGCGTCAGTCAGTTGTCGATACTGGCTCACGTAGCAATGCCTCTGTCGCAGCCCGCAGCGCCGCGACCAGTTCGGTCGTGTCAACCGCCTTGACTGGCTCCGGCTCTGGTTCCACGGGCTCGCCGCTGTACACGGCAATCACGTCGTCAAGCGCATCACGCCAGCCGTTTTCACCGTGGGCGCGTATGTCGTCCATGACAGTGACGGGGATCCAATCGCTCTCGAAGACCGCCAGCTTGCCGCGCTTGGTTGACTTGGTGCGCCAGCGCCGCAGGTCGGCCAGTGCCTTGGTATCGCGTTCATCGTCCTGGTCATCATCGTTGGTGGACTGCCCGCCGGCCGCTTGCATCGCTTCGGCCGCTTCCTTGGCGCGCTGCTCTTTGAGCGCAATGATCTTCTCCCACGTCCAACCGACGGGCAGTTCAAGCCCCAGCATTTCACCGACAACCTCGATGGGCATCCCCGCTGCGACGTATGCGCTGAACGCCGCGGCCCGCTGGTTTTCGTCCTCCTGGAATATGTCAAGCGTTTGCGGCAGGAACTCTAGCCGGTAGCCCAGCGGCTCCAGGATTTGCTCGTTCCACACATCGGCTATGAACTCGCACTGTGGGATGATCGTTTTGCTGTAGAAGTGGGCATCGTCCTGCGCTGCCACCCCGCCACCGCCAAGTCCCGTCGCGCTTTCGGAGAATATCACGCTTTGCGGCACGCCCAGGGCGGTGGCAATGTCCTGACGCTTTTCAGCGGTCAGCGTGGCGTTGGAAAGTTCGGCCAGCCCTTCGCCCACAATGACCGGCGTCACGGCATCGGCGTTGACAACGGCACTGGAAAACGAGTTCTGATTGCCCGTCATGAACTTGCCCCACCACGTTTTCAGCCGGTCTTTTTCGGCCTGTGGCGGGTTGCCGGTGACGGTCAGCAACGTCGCCTTGATTGCACCGCGGGCGAAATACGCAGCGGCGAATTTGTCCAGGTTGTTCAACACGCCGGACGCGGCCAGCGCCGCCATGACGGGAGACGACAACGGCGGGCCTAGCTCGATGTACGGGTCAGGTAGCCAGAAGTAGGCTATGCCCTCAACAGGTACGGGGATGCGTTGGCCGTTGACCTTGCGGATAAATCCGGTCAGGCCGGCGGCGCCATCGATCTGCGGCTCTACGGTGTCCCAGCGAATGT
>CAZEPA010000742.1:0-2106 GCA_964513955.1 uncultured Anaerolineae bacterium
CGGCCTGGCAATCGGCTATTATACCAGACGAAAAAGAACTGTCAAATGCTTTAGCAGCCTACTTTCGCGTGTCTGGATTCGCGTCCGCGCGCCCGCCCATCACAGCCTCATAAACTGCCAGCGTCAAAGCCGCCGTCTGCGCCCAAGAGAATTGTGCGGCGCGCTCAAAGCCGGCCTGGCGCATGGCAGTCTGCTGTTCTTCATCTTGCCAGACCCGCTGCAGAGCCTGCGCCATCTCTTCTACGTGCCGCGGATCGAAGTAGCGCGCCGCCGCCCCCCCCAACTCCGGCAGACTTGAGGTTTGACTGCACACCACGGGCGAGCCGCAGGCCATGCCTTCCAATATCGGTAGACCAAATCCTTCATACACAGACGCCAGTACAGTCAGCCGCGCGCCCGCGTAGAGCGCCGGCAAATCCTCTTCGGCTACGTAACCGGTCAGGTGAACGGCATCCCGCTGAGGCAGCGATTCTAGTTTGGCAAAGAAGCCTTCTGTCAGCCACCCCTTGCTGCCAACGATCACCAGGTGAGCATCCAGCCCACTGCGGCGCAGGATGAGCAGAGCATCCAAAAGGCGCTCCAAGTTCTTGCGCGGCTCGATGGTGCCCACGGCCAACATGTAGTGCTCAGGTAGGTGATAACGCGCGCGCACGGCCGCCACGCGCGCTGGCGTTTGCGCGCGAAAGTGCGGCGCGGCCGCTTCATAGATTACATGCACTTTGGCAGGCGCAACGCCGTACAGCCGCACCAGGTCGCGCTTGCTGTTCTCAGAGATGGCAATTAGGGCATCGGCGCGGCGACAAAACAACGGCATGGCTGCGTTCAGGAACCAATAGTTCAGACGTTTGTGATGCTGCGGCAGCAAACGATAGATCAGATCGTGCACGGTGAGCACGGTGCGCGCCTGGCGCAAAGGCATGAGCAGGTGCTCCGTTGCATGGAATAATTCGACGCCCGGCAGCAGCCGGTCAAAGCCGACCCCGGTCACCTGTCCTAACCAAACCGCCATGCGCCACGGTTTGTAACCGAGACGCACCTGCCGCACGTCATGCCCTGCCGGTAGATCAGCCGCGCCTTGCGCTCCGGCCCGATTGTAAAAGAACGCCAGGCGCTCACCCAACCGCGGCGATAGGTGATCGGCCAGCGCGCCGGCATAGCGCCCCAGCCCGGCTTTACCGTTGACGGCCGCTGAGACGTCCAGGTAGATCATGCGCGCTGCGCCCTCAGCCCTACGGTGACAAAGGGCCTCTGCCAGTCGTCCAATGAGCGTAGAGAAATAACCGCCACGTTCTGCCGGTCGCGGCCGGCAGACCAGCGGCAGATTCGTTGCGCAGTAAGCATCAAACCATCACCTTTGTAACTGAGGAAAAAACAAATGACTATTGCCATACCGCCTGCCTATCTCGATTTGCTCGAAACACGCGCGTTTGCCAACCTGGCAACGATCATGGATGACGGCACCCCGCAAGTGACGCCCGTCTGGTTCGATGTCGAGGACGACTACGTACGCGTCAATTCGGCGCAAGGGCGCGTGAAGGATCGCAACATGCGCGCGCGGCCGTTCGTGGCGCTGACTATCCTCGATCCTAAAAATCCGTACCGCTATCTTCAGGTTCGCGGCCCTGTGGTGGAGATCACCACACAAGGCGCCGACGACCACATTGATGCACTCGCCAAGAAGTACACCGGCGCGAACCGCTACGGTAATCGCCGTCCCCAGGAAGTGCGCGTGACCTACAAGATCAAACCAGAACACGTTCAAGGCATGGGTTGATGGCGTGACTGACCCCGCATGGCGCATGTAGGCCCAAGTTCTGCCATCACTACCAGGCGTTCCAAGTCATTCGATGCGTATTCTGATCACCGCGGACTTGCACTACCGGCCGGCCCAACGGCCCCTTTTCCTCGACTTTGCGCAGCGTGTCAGCGAGCGCCAGCCCGATCTCTTCATCCTGGCTGGCGACGTGGGCCACCCACTGCGGCTTTTTCAACGCGGCCTGCAGCTTTTCCGCGAGCTCGCCTGCCCACGCCTCTTCATTGCCGGTAACCATGATCTCTACCGGGGTGAATTTCACAGATCGGAAGAGCGTCGTGGAGGGAAAGAGT
>CAZEPA010000743.1:0-2104 GCA_964513955.1 uncultured Anaerolineae bacterium
CCACCTCATCAGGTGTGATCGTGCCGCTCTCATCTTTGAGCTGCAGACCAAACGCTTCGAACCGGTTTTGATCGAAGACTTCGTTCTCGATTTCCTCCTGCGTGGGAGGTCTCTGGGGATTGGATGACGTTTGGGTGGTCAAGGGGCGCACGGCCAGCGACGGGCTTTTGTCCTGGGTTGGAGAATGCGACGAAGACTGCTGGATTCCCTGATGCGTCATGGTACCGTTATCCAAAACTTACCCTTTTGTCGCAAGCGACATCTGGTGTCTGGTTCCTGCTTCGCCGAGAACTGACTGGTTGCCCAGGTCTTACATCCTCTCCACAGGCGTGACTTCCCGCGCAACTCGCGGTAGACAATCGAGGCTAAGCCGAGCTCAACACCAACTGTTCGAGGTTGCGGGCGGCGTTGAGGTCACGATCCATGACCATCCCGCACGCCTGGCAGACGTAGATCGTTTCAGACAGATACAGCGTGTCCTTATGATGGTGACACACCGAGCAGCGTTTGCTGGAGGCGAAGAAGCGCGGCGCGACCAGCACCCGCACGCCCGTCCAGGCGGCCTTGTACGTCACCTGCCGGCGAAACTCGCCCATACACGATTTTTGCTCCGCAAAAATCGGCGCTGATCGCCCGCGCTAGACGCCGGTTCTTGACCATGCCGGCCATGTGGAGGTCCTCCAGGACGACCACAGTCGGCCGCTCGGAATCGGGCTTGGTTCTCGCCACGATTCGAGCAGTGGCCTGGTGCAGGGCATTGCGACGCAGGTTGGCCACGCGGGCATGCAGGCGTGCGACCTTGCGACGCGCCTTCTCACGGTTCTTGCTGCCCTTCTTGCGGCGGGCCAGGGTGCGCTGTGCCCGCCGCAGTGCCTTTTGGGCATGCTCCAACGCCCTTGGGTTGGCAAAGGTGCGGCCATCCGAGCAAGTCGCCAGTGTCCGCACCCCCAAATCGACGCCCAGTGCCGGTCCTGCTGCTGGCGCCGGGTCGGGCACCTCGATCTCCACCTGCACCGACACAAACCAGCGCCCGGCATGCTCGGACACCGTGGCGCTAAGGACTCGTGCTGAGCGGCGCTCAGCACACATATGGGTGTCCTTGGGCAGGTAGCCCCGCTCCTTCAGGCACAGCCGTCCCAGTCGCGGCAGTTGGATGTGCCGCTCGAACACTCGGATCGACCCGGTCAGCCGGAAGCTGCCAATTTTCCGTTTGCGTGTCTTGAAGCGCGGATAGCCTACCTTGCCCTTGAGCGTGCCTGCCTTCTTGGCCTTCACCCGGCGGTAGTGGTTGTCGTAAGCTCGATCTGCATCGCGCAACGCCTCCTGAGCCGCACACTTGGATACCTCGTACATCCAGGCGAGGTCGTACTTCTTGCGCTCGTTGAGCTCACGGTGCAGTTCCCTCGCCGTTGGGACCCTTATCCCCGCCCGGCGCGCCTCCTCCTTGCGCTGCAGGGCGAAGTTGTAGGCGAAGCGCGCCGCACCAGCGTGCTTCAGGCACGCGGTTCTTTGTTTGTCGTTCAAGTCCAGCTCAGTCTTGAACCCGCGGATGATCTTCATCTGTCACGTCCTTGCCTGTTCTCCACCGCCTGCCAAGCAAGAAGCGGAGAATCCTCAAGTGAGCGCATACCCTGTCTAAAGGGAGCGCTGAATTGGTCTATGTCTGGTGAGGCAAGTATAATCGGTGCTCGTGGCAAAGTCAATGGAGTTTTGGTCTCAGTTTGGTCTCAAATTGCGACCTCGGCCATGGCCGGTGGCGGGTCAGATTTCGCATCGGTCACGCTTCATGGTGGGCTATATGACCATATATCGACATAGAGAATGACAAAACTAATGACCAGAAGTTACCCCTGCCTGATCACCCCGGAACAATCGAGCCGTCACCTCGCCCACCACCGGGCAATCCAGTGGCGCCAGTTTGTAAGCTGTGCTACTATACCCCCGTTATGACTCCTCGTCAAATCATTTCCGCTTGACGGCGCCATTTTCCCAGGTATACTTCACCGGGTGGTCGCTCACAAAAACGGTCGACAGGCTGGGTAGTGGAGAAGCAACTTCCGCGCCTTCAATGGTGAGCGCTGGCACATTATTCCCTTCTTGTAGG
>CAZEPA010000744.1:0-2101 GCA_964513955.1 uncultured Anaerolineae bacterium
GCGACAATTGACCCTGCGCCGTATGAGCAGGCGCGCGATCAGGCTAAAAGCGATCTGCAGGCCGCGCAAGACACTCTCGACGATTTGCAGACGCCAGCCACGGCCCTGGAAACTGCGCAGGCCGACGTGGCGGTGTCCAAAGCGAAACAGGCGTTGGCCCAGGCTCAGGCCGATCTGGCCGACTTGAAGTCGCCAGACCTGGCCAGCCTACGCAGCGCCGTGCAAGACGCGCAAGACAGCCTGGCTCTCTTGCAGCTCCAAGCCACACTGGCCGACCATGACACCCTGGCGAAGAGCGAACGCGGTTTGCAGTACACCGTGAGTTGGTATCAGCGCCGCATGGCCGAACTGCAAGCGCTGAGCAATCCGAACGCAGAACAGACCGCAGAGATCGCCGAAGACCAGGTGACGCTGGCCGCGGCGCAGGCTGACCTGGGGCGCGTGCAGGTGGAGCGCGAGCTGGCGCGCCAATCCAGGGCCGCCGAGCTGGCGAAGGCCAAGGTCGTGCTGGCGGATGCGCAGGAGGCATTGGCGGATGCGCAGGCCGGCGGCGACAAGCTGGCGCTGGCGCAGGCCGAACTCGCCGTGCACCAGGCCGAAGTGGCGTTGCAAGCCGCCCAGCAAGCGCGCACCGATCTCGACACCGGCGCCGATGCCGCCAAGATTGCCGCCGCCCAGGCCGCCGTGGACAAGAAACGCCTCACCCTCGATGACGCCGAGGCCGCGCTCGCCGGCGCCCAACTCGTCGCCCCCTTCGACGGCACCATCCTGCAAACCAACGTCAGCGTCGGCGACCAGGTCACCGCCAACACCACCATCCTCACCCTCGCCAATCTCAAAACCTTGCAGGTCGTCGCTTCGGTGGATGAAACCACCATCCGCCAGATCAGCGCCGGCCAGGATGCCGCCATCACCTTCGACGCCTTCCCCGGCCAGTCCTTCCAGGGCAAGGTGCTGTCCGTGCCTCTGCAAGGCTCACTGCAAGGCGGCGTCATGGTCTACGCCGTCCCGGTCTCCCTCACCGGCGCCGACAACCTGGCCCTCCTCGTCGGCATGACCGCCAACGTCGAAGTCCAGGTCGGCCAGGCCGCGGATGCCTTGCTCGTGCCCACCCTGGCCTTGAGCAAAGCCAACGGCCTTTACCAGGTGCTCGTGCCCAACGCCTCCGGCGATCCTGTCGCCGTCCCCGTCGAAGTTGGCCTCAGCGATGGCACGTACACTCAGATCACCACGGGCCTCAACCCCGGCGATCAGGTCGTCATCGAAATGGCCGCTTCGAGCAGCAGCAACTTTCGCGGCGGCAGCAGCAACACCATTATGAACGTCACGCGGCAGCTGAGCGGGCGCTAACACGGGTAAGACAAGGAGACAGACATGAAGAAGCTATTAATGGTACTGCGCGTGGCCGTCAGTTCGCTGACCGCACACACGATGCGAACCGTACTGACCATGCTGGGAATCGTGATCGGTGTGGCCGCCGTCATCGCGCTGGTGGGAGTGGGCACAGGCGCGCAGGCGCAGGTGGTGAGCCAGTTTCAGTCGTTAGGGTCGAACCTGGTCACGGTGACGGCGATGCCGAGCTTCGGCTTCTCGCAGAGCGGCCTGCAGCAGAGCAGTCGCACGTTGACCATGAAAGACGTGAGTGCAATCCAGAGCCTGGCGACCTCGGTCAGCCTGGTGGCGCCCTTGTACAGCACAAACGCCACGGTAACGTATGGCGGCAGCACGACCTCCACGACCATCAACGGCGTGACCGAGGAATATGCCACCGTGCGCAACACCACCGTCACGCGCGGACGCTTCCTGACGCAAGAAGACAACGATAACATGGCGATGGTGGTGGTGCTCGGCACGTCCGTAGTGGAAGACCTCTTTGGCAGCAGCGAGGTGAATGCGATCGGCGAGACGGTGCGCATCAACCGCCAGAATTATGAGGTGATTGGTGTGTTGAAGTCCAAAGGGCAAAGCGGGCCGCAGAACCAGGATGACGTGATCATGATGCCGCTGCGCACCGCGCAGCTGAAACTGGGCGGCGCGGGCACCAACACCGTCCGTTCGATCAACCTGCAGGTGCGCACGGCCGATGAGATGGACCTGGCGC
>CAZEPA010000745.1:0-2099 GCA_964513955.1 uncultured Anaerolineae bacterium
GGATACCGCTGGGGCCTGGCGCGCAAACAGGCGCTGCTGGCGCAGGAAGCGCAGCCGGCCGCGGCCAGCAAGGCAGCTCAACCTGCGTTACCAGGCGCCTGGTAACAGACGCTGGCGCACCTGACGGGCATAATCGGCATAGCCCGTCAGCTCGGCCTGCAAGGTGCGGTCTTCGAGCGCGGTGCGGAGGATGAGCAGGATGGCGCTCACGCCGCTGATGAGGCAGGCGCCCCAAGACGCCAGCAGCACGGGCACAGCCACCTCAAATAGAATAGCGCCGAGGTAGCCGGGATGGCGCACGTAGCGGTAGGGGCCGCTGCTCACGACCGTGTGACCGCGCTCGGTTTGGATGCGCACGATCTGTGAGAAGAAGGGGTTGCAGGCGGTAGCCCAGACGAAGAGGGCATAGCCGAGGATGCACAGAATCAACGCAGCGACTTGTGCGGCCAGCGGGAAGCCGCCTGTCCAGCCATAGCGCTGGTCAAGCCCGGCGACGATGTAGCGCGCCAGCTGCAGCAGGCCCAGGAGGCTCATGATGGCGGTGTCCCAGGCTTTCGCCCCTTTGCGCGGCCCTAGGCGTTCGGCCAGCAGGCCTGGGTTGAAACGTAGGATGATGATGGCCGTCGCAAGGATCCAGCCCATCATCACCGCGAGTGTGCCCCAGGCCGGCCACCAGTCAATCCGTCCCGCTGACCAGAAAAGGGCCACGCCCATGACCACGATCCCCAGTGTCTCACGAAGGGCATAACGTACGATCAGTTTGGTGTTCATGGCAATTTACCTTGCCTCACGCTCACCAGATCCCAGGCGCCAGGCGATAGCGCACGCGGCGGGCGTACTCGGCGTAGCCGGGCAGCTCGCGCCGCAGCATGCGGTCTTCCAGGACGGTGCGGGCCACCAGGATCCCCACCAGCGCCAGCGTCGGGATGAAGGCGGGCCACGAGCCGAGCAGAAACGGTGTGGCCAGCGTCAAGATGAGGCCGCCGGCGTAGCCGGGATGGCGCACAACGCGGTACGGCCCGCCGGCGGCGACGGTGTGCCCACGCTCGGTTTGGATGCGCACGACGGTGGAAAAGAACGGGTTCGAGATCATGGCCCAGGAAAATAGTCCGTAGCCCAGGGCCATGACCAGCCCCGCGCTGATGGGCACAACCGGCGCGAAAGGCTTTGTCCAACCGAAACGCACGTCCAACCCGCCAACCACCAGGATTGCCGGCCCCGTGAGGGTGTAGAGCGCGGCCAGCGCCAGGTCCCAGCGTTGTGTGTTCGGCGCCACGCGGCCGCGTTCTGCGATCAGCTCGCGCCGGCCCGGCAGCATGAGAATGGCGTTGAGGGCGATGAAGGCCAGGTAGAGGCCCATGTACGCCCACCCACCGCCCCAGTCCAGCCGACCAGCCGCGCCAAACAGCAGCGCGGCGTAGACCACGATCAGGACGCCGATCTGGGCCAGGCGCCGAACGATGGGCCAGGCCGGTTGACTGGGGTTTTCGCCTGGCGATGGTGACGTGTTGGTCGCCATATGTCGCACCCTCCCTGTATCAAACCTTCTGTCAGAAGCATACCACCTCCAGCGAATTCGCGCAATGCCGCGTCCGGTCAACACAAGCGCCTTCTGTGAACCTTCACAGAAGGCGCTTGTCCCAATTAAGCGGCTGCTATTTTTCGATAGGCTGTCCCCTTGCACTGAAGCGACCGCCGCCGAGAACGGCGGCGCAAGCTCTTACTGGGCCGGCGTCAATGCGCCGCCTCCGGCCAATGAATAGGTCTTCCCGCCCAATGCGGGGCACGCGCCCTGGTCGTAATAGACGGTAACAGAGAACGCAGCTAATACATCAAAACAATCCGATAATTTGCTTATTGATCTATTTATGATGCATATGATTTGCGTCATAGTCATCAAAGCCAACAGGTGTTATGCTGTGGACAAGTTTGTGAAATGTGGAGCAAGTTCGTGACCGACATGCTGACAACCAAGCAAGTGCAAGAGATTCTGCACGTAGATCGCACGACGATCTACCGTTTTGTCGAGAGCGGGCAGCTGCCTGCGGTGCGGGTTGGCAAGCAGTGGCGCTTTGCCCAGGCCGATCTTGACCACCTCC
>CAZEPA010000746.1:0-2098 GCA_964513955.1 uncultured Anaerolineae bacterium
GCTGGATACGCCGCTTTTGGCTGACCACCTGCGCCGGCTGCGGCGTGGGGAAGCCGTACAGGTGCCGACGTATGATTTCGTATCCTGCACGCGGTTGACGGCGACGCGGTTGGTCGCGCCGTGCGATGTGATTATCGTGGATGGCATTCTGGCCCTGGCGGCGGAGGAGCTGCGCGCGCTCTACGACTTGAAGATTTTTGTGGATCTGAGCGCGGATGAACGCCTGCTGCGGCGCATCGAACGCGACGTAGCTGAGCGCGGGCGCACCATCGAATCGGTTATTGCCCAATATCGCCAAACCGTGCGCCCCATGCATGACCAGTTTGTGGAGCCGAGCAAGCGCTTTGCCGATTTTATTGTCTCTGGCGAGACCACGCAGAGCCATGCGCTCGAAACCGTGGCCGGTCATGTGCGCGCCCGCATCCTCAGTGCGCGACTGGATGCTTTGCAGCAAATTGGCGCCGCGCTGCTGGCCGCGGACCCCGCCGTGGTCAAGGATGACATTGTGCGCCTGGCCGCGCAGGAACTGTTGGCCGACACCGTGACACTGCATCAGTACGCCGCCAGGCAGGGCGAATTTCTGCCGCCGGATGAGTTTTCGGCCACCTGGCCCACTGGCGGCGGCGAGATGGCCCTGCCCCGGCGGCAAGGCCTCAGCGCTTACGTCATCGCGCATGGCACGGTGGTGGTTCCGGACGCGACGAAAGACCTGCAGCCAGACCTGGTGCAGACTGCCCACTTCCAGGCCAGCGGCACGCAGGCATTTGTGGGGATGCGTTTGCAGCAGGGCGAAACGCCGGTGGGCGTCCTGTTCTTCAATTTTCGTCGCCCGCGGCCCTTTGGCCCAGACGATATGGCGATTGCCGGCATCCTGGCGACCTACGCCGCCGCCGCCATCGCACGCGATCGCTTGACCGCACGAGACTAGGCGGCGCTGGTCAGGGCGCAGCCTGAATCAACCGCCGGCAAGCGTTCTCGTTCATCTCTTCGGTCAAAACCCAATCGGCGGCCACACAGGACCGCCCGTGCATTTGGCACTGCGGGCGAATAGCCGAACGTTTTGACAGGCGTCGCTTATTCGAGTAAAATTTTGTTGTCTGTGGGCGGCTAGCTCAGTTGGTTAGAGCGCTTCCCTTACAAGGAAGATGTCACAGGTTCGAGTCCTGTGTCGCCCACCTCACAGGGATGCGCGCGCAAAAAGCCGTCGGTGTTGTTCCGGCGGCGTGTTTATTTGAGCAGGCAGCAGAGGCCAGCCCGCCGTCAAGTCGCACGCTTGGCAGGCGCGCCTAGTCCTTGCCTCAGTAGCTTCGCTCGCTCGCTGTGGAAATGGAGGAACCGTTGGCGGTAGGAGAGGAATTGCGCCGTTTGCCCTCGGCAGATCGTCTGCTTCATGCGTTGGCGCCTGATCTGACGACGCAGACGGGGCACGCACAGGCGCTGCTCGCTGTCCGTCAAGTCCTGGAACAGGCGCGCATGACAATCCAACAGGGCGCGGCCTGCCCGGCCTTCTCTGCGCTGGTCCAGCAGGCTGAAGAGCAGATGCTCACGGCCATGCGTCCCAGCCTGCTGCCGGTCATCAATGCCACAGGCGTCATCATCCACACCAACCTGGGCCGCGCGCCGTTGTGCCAGTCGGCGCGCACCGATCTGGCGGCGCTGACTGCCGGCTACGCCAACCTGGAATATGACCTGACGCTGGGCGCGCGCGGCTCACGTTACGACCACGCCGCGCAGTTGTTGGTGCGCCTCACCGGCGCTGAGGCGGCCCTGGTGGTTAACAACAATGCCGCGGCCGTTTTTCTCATCCTGAGCGCCCTGGCGGCAGGCCGCGAGGTGGTCATTTCGCGCGGCCAACTGGTGGAGATCGGCGGAGGCTTTCGGATTCCCGACGTGCTGCGCGCCAGCGGCGCGCGCCTGGTCGAAGTGGGGACTACCAATCGCACCCACCTGCGCGATTATGCGCAGGCTGTCTCGCCGCAAACCGCCGCGCTGATGCGCGTCCACTTCTCCAACTTCCGTCAGCTTGGCTTTACGACAGAAGTTGGCCTGGCCGACCTGGTCAGCCTGGCGCACAGCCAGGGGCTGCTGGTGGTGGACG
>CAZEPA010000747.1:0-2095 GCA_964513955.1 uncultured Anaerolineae bacterium
GATCCACCTGGGCGCGCCCTCGCTGAGCGAGTTCCTCAACCGCTGGTGCAGCGCGACCAGCCAGCCCACCATCCTGTTCATTGACGAGATTGACGCCCTGGTGGGCGACCTCCTCATCACCGTGCTGCGCCAGCTGCGCGCGGGCTACCCCCATCGTCCGCAGGCTTTCCCGCAAAGCGTCATTCTGTGCGGCGTGCGCGACGTGCGCGACTACCGCATCCACTCCAGCCAGAGTCAGGAAATCATCACGGGCGGCAGTGCGTTCAACATCAAGGCGGTGTCGCTGCGCCTGGGCGATTTCACGCAGCCGGAGGTGGAGCGGCTGCTGCTGCAGCACACCGCGGAGACCGGTCAGCTTTTCAAGCCAGATGCGCTGGCAACGGTCTGGCATTTGACGCAGGGTCAGCCCTGGCTGGTGAACGCGCTGGCCTACGAGACAACCTTCACGATGCGCGCGGGTCGCGACCGCAGCCGGCCCATCACCGCCGAGATGATCCAGGAGGCGAAAGAGAACCTGATTCTGCGCCGCGAAACGCACCTGGATCAACTGGCCGACAAGCTGAGGGAATCGCGTGTGCGTCGCGTCATCGAAGCCCTGCTGACAGGCCGGGATGCGTTGGTTGAGTTGCCAGAGGACGATCTTCAGTACGTGGCCGATCTCGGCCTGATCCGGCGCAAACCCAATGTAACGATTACCAATCCGATCTACCGTGAGATTATCCCTCGCGCCTTGACCAGTGTCACGCAGGATGTCATTGTTCAAGATACGGCCTGGTACATCCGGGCCGACGGCTGGCTCGATCTGCCCAAGCTCCTGGCTGCCTTCCAGCAGTTCTTCCGCGAACATTCAGAGAGTTGGGTGGAGCGGTTCGACTACAAGGAGGCGGGGCCGCAGCTGCTCTTGCAGGCATTCCTCCAGCGCATCGTCAACGGCGGCGGCCGCGTCGAGCGCGAGTACGGGCTTGGGCGCAAGCGCACCGACCTGTTGGTACTGTGGCCGGTAGGCGACGACCCGCGCCAGGTGCAGCGCGGCGTGATCGAACTGAAAGTGCTTTACAAATCGCTGGAGGCCACCCTGGCCGAGGGCGTGGCGCAGACGTGGGAGTACGCCGATCGCTGCGGCGCCGAGGAGGCGCACCTGGTGATCTTCGACCGCACGCCGGGCAAGCCGTGGGAGGAGAAGATCTTCCGCCGCGACGAATCGTTCCAGGAACGCCTCATCACCGTCTGGGGAATGTGAGGCGTAGCAGTTGGCGATTGGCGACCTGGCTCATAGCGCGGTCACTGTTTGCGCCATGACGTGAATGGCGCCCCCTTCCTTTTGCACCACCCCTTCCACCAGCACAAACAAGCGACGAGTGGCCTCACGGCAGCGGGCGTAGACGTCAGGCGCCAGGATGACATTGACGATGCCATCCGGGTCTTCGACGGCCAGAAAGCAGAATCCCTTGGCTGTGGGCGGATGCTGGCGCGCAACCAGGATGCCGCCGATGACGACGCGCTGGCCGTGCTTCAGGCGCGGCAGTTCGCCGATGGGCCGCGCGCCGGCGCGGGTGAAGGCATCACGCCGCACGCTGCTCAGATGCCCCTCCAGGCTGACGCCGCTGAAAGCGAACGCGGTGGTCAGGCGTGTTTCGGGCGGCATGGCTGGCAGTTTGACCTGCTCGTCCGCGCGGCGCAGGGGCAGCGGCGCCTGCTGCGGACGCCGGGCCAGGTGATAGGCTTCGGCCAGATCCCACAGCACCTGACGCCGCTCGCCCAGGTGATCGAGCGCGCCGGCCAGCACCAGCGCTTCCACGTGGCGCCGGTCGAGCTGAGCGCGCTGCACCAGGTCGGCCAGGCCGGCGAATGGACGCCGGCGTCGCTCATCTTCGATGACTTCCACCTGTTCGGGGCCAAAGCCGTGTACATCCAGCAGGCCCAGGCGGATCGCGCCGGCTTCCACCTGCGCGGCGGCCTGCGAAAAGCGCAGGTCAACCCGTAGAAAGTGCACGCCTGCGCGCTGAGCATCGGCCACGACCACATGCTTGGGGTAGAAACCCATGGGCTGGTGCCGCAGCAGCCCGGCAAAGAAGGCGACCGGATGATAGCAGCG
>CAZEPA010000748.1:0-2095 GCA_964513955.1 uncultured Anaerolineae bacterium
CAGCGCCTCCGTCGCATGATTGCGGAGCGTGATAGCACGACGTACACTGACAGCGATCTGAGTGCGGCGATTGCGTTGCACCCGTGCGTTGACGCACACGGCCAGGCTCCCTACGTTTGGACAGCGGCGAGCGATGCACTGGCACCGCCCACACGGGCGGTCAATCCCGTGTGGGTTGAGACCTATGACCTCAACTACACGGCGGCTGACCTGTGGAGCGAAAAGGCTGCGAACGTGGCCCACCTCTACGACTTTTCTGCGGATGGCGGCAACTACCAACGTAGCCAGATGGTTGAGCAAGCGCAGCGCATGGTAAATTACTATCTAGCCCGGCGCAATCCGAGCACGATCAAGCTGGCCTGGGCGCCGCAGGGGGTGCAGGATGACAGCGCAGACGTGGATTGACAGCGAACTGGCCGAACTGCGGCAAGCGCAAGAGGGCCACATGCTCGACCGCTGCGTCATCCTGGCCTATCACGCCAGCAGAGATAGCTACGGGCTGCCCAAGCCGGCATACACCACAGGCGAAGAAATCCCCTGCGGCCTGGATGAAGGCAACCGTACCGAACAGCAGAGTATCGGGCATGTGCCCCTGACCGATGCCGTGTTGCGGCTGCCTTTGACCGCAACGATCACATCATTGTCACGGGTACGGGTCACACGACGGCACGGTGAGGCTGTGCGCAGTCCTCAGCCAGTCTACGAAGTGGTTGGAGTACCCAGGCTGGGCGCCAGCGGGTTACTGGTAAATCTACGGTTGGTGACAGAATGAGCGTTCAATTTTTCACCGCCACGGTCTTACGTCAGTCACAGGCGTGGGCCGATGAAATGGTCACGCGTGCGGCCTTCCAGGTAGAAGGTCAGGCGAAAATCAATGTCCAGACCAACGGGCAGATTGACACGGGCTTTATGCTCAACAGCATCTACACCGTGGCGCCAGGCAAATCAACCTATGATGCCGTTCGGCCAACGGGCGATTACAAGAGCGCCAAAACTGGCGCGACGGAACGCAGGGAGATCGGCGACGCGATGGACAACCCACCGCATCGGGCGCTGGTTGTCTGCGGCGCTGAGTACGGAGCGATCCAGGAGATGCGCAATAGCTTTTTGTACCGGGCATTGAACATGGTTGAGGGCTTGATTCATGAATGACGTGAACACCGCCCTACGGCAATACCTGGAAAAAACCGCCCTGGGGGCCTACGTGGGCAACCACCTCTACGCCGGGGTAGACGTGCCGCCTGTGGGCTACAAGCCGACAGACGGGCCGGCGCTGTGTTTCAAGTCGAGGGGCGGGCGTATCGCAGACAGCGAAGCGGTGATAGATGCAAGCGTGCAATTCAAATGCTACGGAGCCGACCAGGTTGAGGCAGACACGTGCTATCGTACCCTGGTTGATTCGTTGCACGTTCACGGCGCGGCGCTAGTGCGCTGGGCCTTTGTCGAGGTCATCGGTCAGCCCATCGTAGAGCCGGCCACGGGCTGGTATGCGGTGCTGGCCTTTTTTCAAGTTGCAGTAACGAAAGGATAACAAAAATGGCGGTAGCAACCGAGAAAACGCCGCAGGCGCTTTCGATTGATGGGGTAGAGCCAGCGGCTTTCACCCCCAGCCAAGTTGAAGGGCATTTTTTTGCCAATAACGGGGCCACATTCCTGCTTGTCACCAACGGCAGCAACGCGGCTATAACCGTGACCATCGTTTCGCAGCTCACGGTTGGCGGCCTGGCTGTGGCTGACCAGGCCGTAACCGTTGACGCAGGGGCAACCATGCTCATCGGCCCATTCGATCCCAAAATTTTCAACGATGAGGACGGCCAGACTACGGTCAGTTTTTCGGCCATCACGAGCGTGGCGCTGTCCATTTTGTCGCTGGGAATCTAGGGGGTCATCATGCAAGAGTATGATGTGATTCCCCTGTCTGGGATTGCCGGAGTTGAACTTGACTTGGAACCCGTGGCAAGCGAGCAGTTTAAGGTTCGCAACAACGGCAAAACGTTTGTGCTGTTTCGCCCTGCGGCGGAGAGCACGTGTCAGGCGTCAGTCTTCAACCGGCGCACAAACGCCTGGGAAACCTGGCTGGACGTGTCAACAGATG
>CAZEPA010000749.1:0-2081 GCA_964513955.1 uncultured Anaerolineae bacterium
GCACGCGCGCCACCAGCTTGTTGGGGACATCCGACGGAAATGTGCCATCGGCCAGCGGCGCCGGGTAGATCAGGCTGCCGCCGGCCTCTCGAATGGCGTTTGCGGCGGCCTGCGCCATCTGCACCAGGATGCGGCTGCCCATGAACAAATCGCTCGTCCGCCGCGCCTCCGTGATGAACGATTGCACCGGGCTGAAAGTGAAGATGAGAACGGATTGGGTCATAGACTCACCTCCGATGCATTGGGGTAGGCGCTCGCAACCCATTTTTCGATCAATGAATAGTCGGTTGGGGGATTGACTGGCGGTAGTGGGCCGCCTCTCGTTTTGGCATACAGTTTCTCACCGGCTGGCAGCAGCGCCGATTTGAACAGAGTGGCGACTCCAGCATAACGGCCGTCTAGAGTTCTCGTAATTTTCAGCCACAACGGCGACGCGCGCCGGTCTATGGTCGGATTGCGCAGGCGGCCTTGAACTGTCCCTCTTGGGCCGCCATCGGAGTAGTGAAAAGGAATCGGCAACCCAAAAGCGGCTCGTTCGACCGTAGGTATCGCATCGCCGCCAAGCCAGCGGGCCACATTGGCATGATCAGGCTCTCGGTAGCTGCGGAAATCACGCAGTGCAGCGCCAACAGATTCCACCGCTGTGCTGGAATCCGCCCACATTCCTAGCACCCAAATTCGACAGGCTTGAGCGTGCAGAATGTCGAATGATGATGGATCACTCACAGAAGCCGCGGAAGACGCTGTTGGGAACATGGCGCGGACGAATTTCAGCCCCTGGGTAAGTTCATCTGCCAATTGAACGCACGAAGTTGCCGTGGTCGCGAACCTTAATCCACTAATCTCTTGGAGCCGCGTTGATGACAAACTACCGGCTGTGCGTCGCGAGCGGGACCCCACTCCGCCGAACTGAATCAACAACCACGCTGCGGCCGTCGCCCAAAGCAGAGCCTGTTCGTCACGCAACCCGCCCGTGCGTTTTTGGAGCTGTAATTCAAAAGTCATTTCATCCGGCCAGTATTGTTTCGGAGCCTGGTAGCTCTCCGTTTGGATGCGTCCGCTGGCCGCCATGGACCAATACAAGTAATCGCGACCTGTCGGTTGTTGAATGAGCTTTCCGTTCTTGGTTACATGAACGGAAGCCTGTTTCCGAAACTCTATAGGATTAGGGGTGCTCTGAGGGCTTACGCGAACAGTCACAGTCGAAGCGCTTCCCCTCGCCTCGTCAGTACTGCCGAATGTGAAGCCCTCGATTTCCCTGACGCGCAGCAAACCACTGTCGTCGTCGCCGTACGCACCAGCAGCTGCGGCCCGTAACCAATATCGCATCGCACCTCGGAAAGCCGGCGGACGTAACTCTGGTGCACCTCGCGCCTCGGCGCCTGCCATAAACAGCGGGGTCACCGTGCGTAAGGAAAGGCGATACTCTTGAAACAGTGCTGACATTATCCCTCCCGTGCAACCTTGATCTTGACTGCCTTAGGCGCAATTGTAGCGATACGAATACCGCCGCGCATCGGAGGCAGCTCCTATCTTTTCTCATCAAACTGCTGAGATTTGCCCATCAGCGCAGAAGATAGTAGGGGCTAAGCAGGCGCACGAGGGTGGTGCGATCATGCACCACATCGGGCGCCAGTTCGAATTCTGTGGCCAGTTTGTGCAAAATGCTGCTCATTTGATGCACCACGGTCTTCTCGGTCTTGTGCAGGCGTGCGGCAATCTCCGCGTTGCTCGACCCATCCTGAACCACGCGTCGTGCAACCTCCCGCTCGGCTGGCGTCAGGTAGTGCTCAACGAACAGCGCCGCACGGTGAATGGCGCTGCGGCGCTGTTGTTCCTGCTGTTCTCGCACAGCGTCCCACGGATCGTCCATGTGTCCCAGCCGCGTCAATACTGGCGCCACGGCGCTCCAGCGTAGGACTGGCACCTCAACCAGTGTCGTTTCGTCGCCCGGTTGGGGCCATAGATGCCCCTGTTCAATGACGGCGCGCGCCGTGTGCAAGTGCCACAAATGATCATTTTCGTCGAACAGCAGTTGCGCAGCAGTCATCGCGTAGATGGTCATTAATTTGCGCACGCCA
>CAZEPA010000750.1:0-2077 GCA_964513955.1 uncultured Anaerolineae bacterium
GGTCGGCGTGGGGGTATTGGTGGGGGTGTAGGTGGGCGTTGGCGTTGCCGTGGGCGGCGGCGGCACATAAACGGCATGATATTTAAGAATCGTGCCATTAGCGCCCACAGCCCAACCATCGTAGGCGTCTACCATATCGAGCCATAACAGGTTATCGGAAACCGAGCTGGCTTGCGGCGTCCAGGTATTCCCGCTGTTGACGGTCCAGCGGATGACGCCGCCGTTGCCAATGGCCCAGCCCACGCTGTTATCTACAAAGCGAATGTGATTGAGGTCCACGGCCGTGCCGCTGGACTGCATCGTCCAGTTGTCGCCCGCATCGGTGGTGCGCATGATGCGACCGGCCTGGCCTGAAATCCAACCGTTGTACACGCCTTTGAAATCCACGCCGAAGAGGTCGCCGCCGCTGCCGGGATAACGGCGAATCCAGCTCGCGCCGCCGTTGTCGCTGGTGACAAAGGAATCGTACAGCGTCACGCCATACACGGCGGAGGGGGAGCCGAAACTTAGATCACGAAGGTTAACCGACATATTGGCCGTGGAGAACTGCCAGCTGTTGCCCGCGTCGCTGGTGCGGAAAACGTAGCCCTCTTTACCCGCGGTGATAGCATGGGCATTGTCGTAGCTTTGCACGAACCACAAGAAACCGGTGTGCTGATTACCCTGGCCATCGTACACGTACTGCCGCGTCCAACTGCTGCCGCCATCGGTCGTGCGCAGAAGAACGCCATAGCGACCGGCTACCCAACCGTTGTTGGCATCCACGGGGAATTTAACGCCGCGCAGCCAGGCTGGATCCAAGCCGACGCCTGGATTTTGCGCGGGGCTGCTCAATTGACGCCAGCTCTGGCCGCCGTCGGTGGTTTTCAGGATCTGCGCGTCATCCCCCACGACATACGCGGTGTTGGCATCCACCGCATCCACGCCCTTCAACTCAGCCACAGCCAGGGGCGCGGCCACGCTGAAGGGGCCGTTGCCCAGCGCGCGCAAAACGGTATGGCCCGCGCCGGCCAGCCACAGTTCGGTTGCCCCAGGCGCAGCCAACGCCGTAATGGTCCGCGTCTGACCGCTGGGCGTCCAGGCCCATGAGCTGCCGCCGTCGGTGGTCAACCAGGCGGTGCCCTGACCGCCAGCCAGCCAACCGCGCTGCGCCGAGGCAAAGACAATGGCTTGCAGCGAACGCGCCTCGTTGAGCGACTGCGGGCTCCAACTGGCGCCCCCATTGGAGGTGCGCAGCAGCGTGCCGCCTTCGCCGACGGCCCAGCCATTCTGCAGGCTGGTGAACGCGGTATCCCACAGCAGTTGCTGGCTGCCGCTGGCCTGACCGACCCAGGTCTGCCCGCCGTTGCTGGTGGCAACGATCGTACCGAGATTGCCAACGGCCCAGGCATGATTGCTGTCCACGGCGAAAAGGCCATTCAAGTCAAGCGTGGTGTTGCTGGCCTGCAAGGCCCAGTTTGCGCCGCCATTCGTGGTGAACAGGATGGCTCCGCTCTTACCCACGGCCCAACCAGTGTTGCTATCCAGGAATTGTACATCCATCAGGCGGCTGATGGTGGGCGCAGATTGTATGGCCCAACCCACGCCGCCGTCAGTTGAGCGCCAGATTTTGCCATCGCCGCCCACCACCCAGCCGGTGTTCGTGTCCACAAAATCAACCGCCTCGATGTCCACCGCGGGCGCCGCGAGCTGGTAGAACCAGGTCTGGCCGCCGTTGGTGGTGCGCAGAAGATGGCCGCCCTTGCCCACAGCCCAGCCCAGTTGGCTGTTGGCAAAATCAATTCCGTTCAGGTCATCGCCGCCGTGCCACTGCACAGTCCACAAGCCCTGGTTGGGCGGCGGCGTGGTGGCCGTGGGCGTTACCGTCGGTGTGTTGGGTGGGCGCGGCGTCCAGGTGGGGGTCGGCGAGCCGGGCGACGTGGTGGGGGTGCTGGTGGGCGACGTGCCGCCCTGGCGCGCCACGTCCACCATGTGAATCCACTCATTGCCATCGCCCAGCGAGTCCAGGCGGAAATCGCTGCCGCCGGTCAGGGCATTGCCAAAGCGGGCGTTGTTGATATGGAAGGTGGCTGTTTTC
>CAZEPA010000751.1:0-2075 GCA_964513955.1 uncultured Anaerolineae bacterium
CCTCAAACTCCAACAAGCGGTCCAGGTTGACCGGTTTGAACTCGATGCGCCATAGATTGGTGAAGCCCGCCAGGTGCGGCAGCCGGCGCACCAGCGGCAGCTGACCGCCTTCGAAGTATGGCGCTACGCTGCGTCCACTGCGTGCATTTTGGCCCTTGGTACCCTTACCGGCAGTCTTACCACGGCCAGCGCCGCTGCCGCGTCCCACGCGCACGCGCGGCTGTTTCGCGCCAACCGCCGGCTTGAGATCATGTAATTGCATACGTTCCCCCTACTCAAGCGCCAATTTCTTCAACGCGGACCAGGTGCGGAACCTTACCGACCATGCCCCGAATTACTGGCGTATCGGCATGTTCAACAGTCTGCCCCAAGCGACGAAGGCCCAACGCCAGCACCGTACGTTTTTGACTCTGGTCATAGCCAATGACGCTCTTTACGTAGGTCACGCGCAAGCGTCGAGTGGCATTATCCTTGTTCGGCATCTGTCTTTTGCCTCCAGAACGGCAGCAGGCCTTCAACGGGTTTGCCGCGGCGCTGTGCTTCGGCCTCAACATCCTTGAGTGCGTTGAGCGCCGCATGCGTGGCCTTCACCACATTGAGCATGTTGCTGCTGCCAAGTGATTTTGTCAGAATATCTTTGATTCCGGCGGCTTCGACGACGGCGCGTACGCCGCCGCCCGCAATGACGCCCGTACCAGGCGTCGCTGGCTTGAGCAGCACCTCGGCGGCGCCAAAGCGCACCCGAACCTCATGCGGAATCGTGCGGCCAGCCAGCGGAACGGGACGCATATCCTTATGGGCGCGCTCCGTGCCCTTGCGAATGGCGTCTGGCACTTCACGGGCCTTGCCGATGCCAATGCCAACCCGGCCGTTATTATCGCCTACCACAACTACCGCGCGGAAAGTAAACCGACGCCCGCCTTTGACGACCTTGGCCGTGCGCGCCACGTGCACCACGCGCTCGTCAAATTGGTCGCGTTCTTCTTCGCGATTGCGTCGCTGTTCGCGTTCTCTCTTCTTCTCAGGCATGTATCCTCCTGCTCGGCTCCGGCGTTAGAAATCCAAACCCTTGGCGCGCGAGCCTTCGGCCAGCGCCTTGACACGGCCATGATAAATATAGCCGCCCCGGTCGAACACCACTTGCTTAATCCCTGCGGCCAGCGCCCGCTCTGCGATCACCTCACCCACGAGCGTCGCCTGCGCCACCTTGCTCAGTCCAGCCAGGCGTGTGCGCGTTTCTGGGTCAACCGTCGAGGCAGATACCAGGGTGTGCCCTTTCTCATCATCAATGATTTGGGCATAGATATGTTCCAGACTACGGAACACGTTCAAACGGGGTCGCTGCGCCGACCCTACAACACGCCGGCGAATCCGTGTGTGCCGTCGCGTGCGTGCGATCGCACTGTCATTTTTTGCCATGAGTCGTTACTCCCTTACTTGCCGCCCTTGCCAACTTTACCTGCCTTGCCGGCCTTAATACGGACGACCTCACCCACATAGCGGATACCCTTGCCTTTGTATGGTTCAGGCGGCCGAATGCGTCGAATACGCGCCGCGGTTTCGCCAACTACTTCTTTGTCAGCGCCTTCCACAGTCACGCGCACGTTCTTGTCGGGCGTGGGCGTCACGGCAAACGCAATGCCTGCTGGCGGCAGAAACTCTACAGGATGAGAGTAACCGACATGCAACATCAGGTTCTTACCCTGCATTTCGGCCCGGTAGCCAACCCCAATGATGTCCAGCTCTTTCTTGAAGCCGCTCGACACGCCGACCACCATATTGTTCATCAGGGCGCGCACCAGTCCGTGCGCCGCGCGCTGAAAGCGGTTCTCGGCATGACGCTGGACAGTCACCAAGCCATCATCCAAAGAAATAGCAATGCTCGTCGGAAATTGCCTGTTCAGCGTGCCACGCGGCCCTTTGACAGTTACTTCGTTGCCGGCGGCAATGTCCACTGACACGCCCGCGGGCAACTTAATAGGTAGTTTACCAACTCTTGACATAGTTCCCTCGCAAGTTTCCGCTGACTACCAGACGTAGCACAGCACTTCGCCGCCGAGATGCGCACGTCGTGC
>CAZEPA010000752.1:0-2074 GCA_964513955.1 uncultured Anaerolineae bacterium
CGATGGGCGTCGGCCCGCGGCACGCGCTCAGCAGCAGCAGCGCGCCCAGGCTGCCAACGAGCAGCCTGGCGGCATAGCGCGCAAGAAGTCGAGTTTTCATGGTTGGCCTCCAGGCAAATCGGCTCTCGCTGTAGAAAACACCCACAAGAATCGTTGGTTTCCCCAACTCCGCGGCGCCGGTAAAATCCACAAACTGGTTCTTGGTAATCGAGAAGGAGACATGAGGTTGTGGAGCCGCGCGCCGCGGACGGTAATGTCAGGACAAGGGATGTGTGATTCGTTTAGGAGAGCAACTTCCAAGCACTCTGAAAGCCCAAGTTCAGCGGCCCCTGCAGAGTAATCCCTAAGAATGCCATCGCTTCCAACTCGCGTGAACGGCGCAACGGGCCGATGTCAATGGCATTCAGGCCGCCGTCATGCGCAAGCTGCGCCACCACACGCTTGGCGGCCTGATCATCCCCGGCGATGAACACGTCGAGAGGGAGACCACTGACCTGTCCGGCAACCAGCGTCGGGGCAAACGTCGTGTTGAAGGCTTTGACGAGTTTGGCTCCGGCAGGCAGCAGCCGTGCGTTTTCCTCCGCCGCCGACGTGCCAGGTGCTGTCACTAAGCCGTCGTAAGTGGCATTGAGCGGATTAGTAATATCCACCACGATTTTATCGGCCAATTGCTGGCCTAACTTCCCGACAATGTCTTCGACAGCGGCATACCAGACCGCCAGCACGACCACTTCACCCTGTAGGCCTCCGTCCAAGCCACGAGCGGATGCCAATGCACCCAGTTCCGTAGCCAACCGCTGAGCATCTTCCATGTCCCGACCAATCACGGTCACGGCATGTCCACCGGCAGCCAACCGATGTCCGATTCCGCGCGCCATGTTGCCTGTTCCGATGATGCTAACGTCCATAGTAACCTCCTGTTGCTTCGTTTCATTTTATCAGACGCGCCGCAAAGCCGCGCACGTTCCGTCAATCTTGGATGGGACGTGCGCCGCAAAGGCGGCTTTCAACACTTTGATCTGCGCCACGGCGCGTGCTGCCGGCGCTGAGTTCGGCGTCACGAGCTTACGTTGACGATCGTGGCCTGCATAATAGCAACCACGTTCCAGGATGTTCCCGCAAAGGCTCGGACTTCTCTATCCTGCATGGCGGCTAACGATAAGACGCAATGATTGGCGACCGATTGGCAAAGCCAGTCCACTGCCGCGAATGTTGGGCGGCATGTCTAGTGGCCCGCGTTAATGCCATAGACGGAAACGTGAGCGCGGCTATGGACATCGAATGGCGCTTGCTGCCAGTTTGCGAACCGTTCGACAAGGCGCAATCCGGCGATGCGCGCCATGAGATCCATCTCGCCAGGGGTGATCAAACGGCAAACGATCGGAGTTGTGCTGATGCCCCGCGCCGAGAGAACGATGTGGTTCTCCGCCAGTAACTGGGTGACCGGATCGTAGCGGGCAATGTCGAGCGTAACTGAGTCCATCCCCACCTGTTCGGCGCGGACGTAGTCTGGCTCGCCCGGGTTGATCCAGGCGTGCGGCGTTGCGGCCTCCACAACGAAGTTTCCGTCGTCGGTGAGATGGCGCGCCGCATTCTCGAAGCAGCGAATCTGGCCATCAACCGTGAGGAGATTAAAGATCGTGTTGTAGACAAGGTACACAAGCCCATAGCGGCGACCGGTTGTGGCAATGCTCATGTCGCCAAGGGTGACCTCAATCCGTTCCCCACCGCGCTTCGCGCGCAGCCGCTCGACCATATGGGGCGACAGTTCGACACCATCAACCTCAATACCATGGGACGTCAATGGCAGCGCGATACGCCCCGTACCGATGGCAAATTCGAGACACCGGCGCCCTCGTGCGCGTTCCGCGAGAAAGCTCGCCGCAGCCTCTTCGTCGCCGCGAGGATGGTCGTCGTAGCGTGCAGAGACGCTTGAACCGAAGCTCCGAGCTGGATCAAACCCTTCCAATGCGCCATTCCCTCCAATCACTTGATCGCTTAATCCACCTGATGACTGCGTTTCAGCCGCAGGGCGTGACGTTCACCGATTCTGTGGAATTGTCCGTCCAACGGG
>CAZEPA010000753.1:0-2073 GCA_964513955.1 uncultured Anaerolineae bacterium
GTCGGCGTGCTCAAAGCCATATTCACGGATCGTGCGCGCCACCTCGGTGTACAGAATTGAGTTAGCGCCGACGCCCTGATGCTGAGGCAGAAGGCCTAGCCCGTTGAAGTTCACCCACTTCGTGCGTGAAAACTCACGCAGCAGATAGAGCCAGCCGATCGGCCACAGGCGTCCTTGCGCCTTCTGGATGGCCGCTGACAAATCTGGGAAGGGAAAGACAAAGCCAATCAGGTCGTCGCCCTTCAGCACCAGCTTGATCAGGCGCGGATTGGCAATCGAGAGCATGCGGTCGGCGATGGCCTGCATCTCGGCCGGGGTGATCGGGCAGTACTCCCAATTGTCCACAAAGCAATCGTTGTACAACTGGCCGATGCGGCCGATCCACTGGCGCAGCTCACGCTCGCTGCTAAACGATTTGATTTCGAAGCCGCGCCGCGCCTTGACGCGGTCAGCCACATCGAAGAAACGCGGCGGCAGTTCATGGCTGCCGGTCAGGTAGCCGGAGTAGAAATCGGTCTCTTTGACAAACCCCAGGCGCTGCATGAAATCGTTATAGTACGCGTAATTGTAAGGAACGCCCATCGCGGGGCGATGCTCAAATCCCTCAGCCAGCATGCCCAGGCCGTCGCCTTGCAGAAATCCTTTTGGCCCGATCAGCGTGGTTAAGCCCTGTGCACGCGCCCAAGCCTTGCCCGCATCGAACAGCGCCTGCGCGACCTCAAAATCGTTCACGACATCGAAATAATAGAAAAAAGCGATGCGTTGGCCGTGGTGCCGATTGTAGTTGCGATTGTTCATCACCGCCAGGCGCCCGCATGCTTCCCCGTGGTGCTCTGCGATTAGGAACTCAGCGTCAGAATACTCATAGAATGGATGTTGCTCGCGGTTGAGGACCAGACGCATCTCCTGCCAGAGGGGCGGCACCCATTGGGGGCAGGTGCGATAGAGCTCAAAGGGGAACTGGATAAAACGGTTGACTTCCCCACGGCGCGCGGTGTCAACACGGCGAATCTGCATAACTTTCTCCTTGCCCGGACGAGCCGGATTATCTCACAACAGACGCAGCCACGAATGGCACGAATTTTGCGAATTGCTCCTGCTGTCCTCGTGAAATTCGTGGAATACCTGGTCGAAAAACCTGTCCTGCGCGTGCAACCAGCGCGCGGCATCACGCCGGCACGAAGAAACTGACGCCCAAGATGCCTGGTCCCCCGTGGGTGACGATGGCTGGCGGCACATCGAACAGCGGCAGCGGCGGCAGGTTGAGCGGCCCGCGCAGCGCCTCGGCCAGCGCCAGCGCCTGTTCTGGCACATCCGCGTGCATGACGCACAGGTCGCCGCTCCCCTCGCGCGGGATCTGCGAAAACACCAATTCCTTGATCCGCGCCAGGGCGCGCTTGTGCGTTCGTTCGCGCTCCAGAACTTCCACGCGCCCATCCCGCATCGTCAGAATGGGCTTAATTTGCAGGACGCTGCCTAGCAGGGCCTGCGCGCCGCCAATGCGGCCGCCTTTCGCCAGGTATTCCAGCGTGGCCACCAAAAAGTAGAGGCGACAGCGCGGAATCATGCCCCGTACATAGGTCTCGATAGCGTCGGCGGTTGCCCCGGCCGCGGCCATCCGCACCGCGGCTTGCACCAGGGTTGCCAGCGGCGCCGCGACCACGCGCGTGTCAAGCACGCGAATGTCCGCGCCCGGGAACTCCTGTGCAGCCGTCAACGCCGAGCGCACGGTGCCGCTCACCTCAGAGGACGGATGGATGCACACGATCGGTTCGCCCGTGGGCGCCAGGCGGGCGAACTCGCGCACGAACAACTCTGGCGGCGGCGCGGCGGTCTTTGGCAGGGCGCGCTCAGTGCGCAGACGCCGCATGAAAGTCGCCTTGTCCAAGTCTATCCCTTCCAAGAAAGACTCCGTGCCGAAGTTGATGACCTGCGGGATGATGGGGATTCCGAGCTGTTGCACCATCGCCTGCGGCAGCGATGCAGTCGTATCGGTGATAATGTGAACCATGAGACCCGTCTCCTGTCGTAGGCCAAGAATCGTAATTCCATTTCCTTTCCATTATGCCATCA
>CAZEPA010000754.1:0-2066 GCA_964513955.1 uncultured Anaerolineae bacterium
GACGCTCACGCCGACGATGACGCCCACGCGCACCCCAACTTTGACTCCCACGCGCACCCCGACGCCCACTGCGACAGCCACGCCCACGGAGACGCCGTCGCCCACACCAACCGATACGCCGTCGCCCACGCCCACGGAGACGCCGTCGCCCACGCCGACCGACACGGTCGCGCCGCCCGTGGTACGCAGCTGGTTTTTCCCTATCATCTGGCGTTGAATCAAGATGGGGCGCATGCCGCCGGATTGTCTCGGTGGCGCGGGGCGCTCCAATCCGGCGGCAGGCGTTACAGGTCTATTTTCAAGTCAGATGACAGTTTTGTCACCTTTGCGTGACCGATCTTCATCTGGCGTTAAGTTGCTGACCCTATACTGGGCTTACGTTCCCCATCTTACGAGGTCGAACTATGAAACGAATTCAACTAATTTTGGTAACGCTTCTGTGTGCGTTTGTCTTACTGATCGTGTTGGCGACCGTCGTGTTTGGGCAAACCGCGCCGAATGACGCCAGCGCGCCGGATATCCCGCTGCCCTGGATGAATGATCCGGGGCTGTATATGATCAGCCACGATGGCAATGCGGATCCCGCGCGCTATTCGCTGACCGGCAATCTGCGCACCTTTGACTGGGGCGAACTCAACCCTGCCAACGGCGTGTACAACTGGGCTTTGGTGGACGATTACCTGGCTGCGGTCGCGGCCACGGGCAAGCGCGCGGCGATCGGCATCAGCACGTACAACGGCCGCTGCTGCGGCGGCATCAACGGTACGCCGGCCTGGGTATGGCAGGGCAACGCCAATGCCGTGGTCATCACGGCGTCGTGCGAAATCTCGCCTTCGGGCGGCTGCCCGGATGGGCTGTGGCGCGTACCGCGCTATTGGTTCCGCAGCTACTTGAACCCCTACGGCGCGTTTGTCGCGGCTCTCGGCAATCGGTACAAGAACGATGCACGCGTTGAGTGGATTTCTATCGGTTTTGGCACCTACGGCGAAAACAAAGCGGGCGGCAGCCAGGGCGAAATTGACGCCCTCATCAGCGCCGGGCTGACGAAGAGCCTGTGGATGAGCACAACCAAAGAGATCGTTGACGATTACGCGGGCGCTTTTCGCACCGGCTCCAGCCTGGTGAAGGGCCTCTTTGTGCAGATCGCCCCTTACACCTTCACGGAGGCTGAACGGTGGGAACTCGCCAATTATGCGGTCCCGCGCGGGGTTGGCATCTCGCTCAACGGCCTGGTGCCTGACTTCAACGAGGCGTGGCGCGGGCCAACTACGTGCAGCAATACGAATTTTTGCGGCATGTATGACACCGTCTACCAAAACCACACGTCGGTGCCTATCGCCTTCGAGACCTATCAATACATGCTCTGTAATAACACCGAAGTGTACTGGGGTATGCTGAGCGGCATGGACAAGAAGGCCGACGTGATGCGTCTCAACGAAGACCTTTTCTACAGCCGTGATGTCACCAGCGGGTTGCGTCTCGATAATATCCCCAACATGGAGGTGTTCTCCTGGATGAAGGATTACGTGGGTAAGAACGCCGCCAACACGCCGAATGTGTGGGTGGCGATGCGCGAACATCGCAACCCCACCACCTACTGCTATGCGCCAAGCGAACAGACCTATTATCCGCAGGTGGGCAACTACAGTTTCTACCTGACCCAGGAAGATAACATCTCTGGCGGCCGCACGGTGGCCGAAACAAACGTGGCGGGCACTCAGTACCTCGGCTGGTGCGGGGGCGCGAATGACCCCAACGGCAACCCCTATGCCTGCTATAACAATCCCTACAACAGCAATCTACCGGCCGGCCGTGAGGGTTGGGTCGCACGGCGCACCGATCAGGCGGGCGGCAATCCCTACATGTGGTTCAAGGTGAGCGATGGCTACTACTTTGCCAGCAACGGCACGATCCGCATTGCCGTGACTTACGCGGACCTGGGAACTGACACCTTCAAGGTGGAGTACGATTCCAACAGCGGTCTGCGCGACGCGGTGGTCGAAGGCAGCAGCCAGGCGATTGTCACCAAGACCAACAGCCGCACCTGGAAGACAGCGGTTTTTCTG
>CAZEPA010000755.1:0-2066 GCA_964513955.1 uncultured Anaerolineae bacterium
GTTCAGCATCCTCCGTATGGGATATTGGCACCCGAAATTGGGAGCCAGTCATTGAAGGCGTTCTCTGGGGTACTTACTAAGGTTGTTGGACTAGGCACGCTGACGGCAATAGCTTCGCCAAAGCGCCGCGACTCCTGACAGTAGCACCCACCCCGCGTCAGGAAGTGGGACTGGGCTGGTAATAAGCGTAACTCCTATGACGTCGGTGTTGCTGTGGACGAGGTGATTGAAGTCGAAAGCGACGGACGCGTCCGTCAACGAGACGCGATCTTGAGTAAACGTTGGTAGATAAGAACCGGAAAGCTTCAATCCCACGAGCGGCTGGGACAAATCAAATCCGGGTTCGAATGGCTACCATGCAGACGGAAGTAGTTGACCTAACCCGCGAGGAATTCCGCGCGGCTCTCCAACGGTCCTATGACCTGGGCAAGTCCCGGATGCGCGCTGAGATGCGGCAGAAGCTGATCCCGTGGCGGCTCGCAGGCGTGGCGATGGTGTGCGCCGCGCCGTTCGCCGTGCTGGTCGCCTGGGTGCTGTCATGAGCCCGTGGCCAACGCTGAGGCGTGGTCATCCGGCTACTGCGGCCTGGGCGGGCGCTGAGGTGCGGCACGGCGTGGTGCGCCTGGTGGTCGGCGTCGGCGTCGCGTTAGTGGCTGTCGTGGCGCCGATCACCGCGGCGGCGGTGCTGATCACAGGGGTGATCAAGTGACGGACGCGGCAGGAGGCTACGGGTTGCGGCGCGCCTCGGGCTTTTGCCGCCGCAACCAGGAGCGCAGGGCGCTGTTGACGCGCGTCTGCCAGCCACGCCCGGTGGCGCGCAGTCCAGTGAGCACGTCAGCATCCAGGCGGACCGTGGTGGATACTTTCGTAGGCGCCTGCGAGCGAGGGCGGCCCATGCGCTTCATGCGCCGGAATTCCGCCGCGCTCACTTCGTGGGTGTCCCTGTCGGCAGCGATGCCGGCAGTGATGGCGGCATCTTCCTTTGGCGTCGGCAGCCGGAACTTACGGGGCTTCGATTTTGCGGGCATAGCGTCGCACCTCTCTACGGTTGGCCTTGCGCAGGCTGATGATTCGGCGCTGGCGGTGCTCTGGGCGGTCGGTGAAAACCACACAGTAGACCCGGTCTTTGATCGGTGCGAATCCGATTATGCGCGGCTCGCCGTAGTCGCGGCGCGTGTCCTCGATGGCCAGCAGCAGGTCCCATTCGAGCCGCGCAGCCAACACCAGCGAAACACCGTGCTTGGCGCGGTTACGTAGGTCTTTGGCGGGATCAAAGACGATTTCCACGTGACTTACTGTAGTAACACTAAGTCGGAAGGTCAAGAGTTCGTAGGATGAAGCTAGAAGCCCTGGATCATCCAAAGACGTTCGACCTGGCCGCGCGGATGGGCATCGAGCTTCCGACGGCGATCGGACACCTGGCATTACTGTGGGCATTTGTGGGGAAGAAGGCCCCGCAAGGAGACGTCGGGAAATGGCCGGATGGTGCCATCGCCCGAGCCTGTCATTGGATGGCCCGCCCCTTCATGCAGGCGCTGCGCGACGCCAGCTTTTTGGATGCCGGCCCCGCGCACCGGTTAACCGTCCATGGCTGGCATGAGCATTGCCCGCGCTGGGTCCTGGCCAAACTTGGCCGTTCAAACCTCCGGATTATCGACCCCGGAGGTGGAGGAAGCGACTGCAGTGGCGACTCAGTAAGGGAAGGTAAGTTAAGGAACCTCTGATTTACTTCCCACGCTGAGGCATGATTGCTCAACCGTGGGGAGGTCGTGCTGAAACAGCAAACGCTGTCGAGTTTCGAGAAATTCGGCAAGACGACGCGCCGAGCGCAGTTTCTGCTGGACATGGACCGGATCATTCCCTGGCCGAAGCTGGCGGCAGCGGTGCACACGGTTTACCCCAAGGTCAGCCAGGCCGGCGGACGCCCGCCGATCCCGGTGGAGCGGATGCTGCGGATCTACTTCCTGCAGCTGTGGTTCAACCTCTCCGACCCGGCGGTAGAAGAAGCGCTGTACGACTCGGTGGCGATGCGCGGCTTTGCCGGCATCGACCTCGGGGGGGAGAGC
>CAZEPA010000756.1:0-2063 GCA_964513955.1 uncultured Anaerolineae bacterium
TGGGAAGTCTGGCTGGACGGGTTGGAGATTACGCAGTTCACTTACTTCCAGCAGGCTGGCGGCGTGCCGCTCGACCCGGTCAGCGTGGAGCTGACCTACGGCCTGGAGCGCATCGTCATGTTCCTGCAAGACGTGCGCGAGGTGTGGAAGATTGACTGGGATGGCCGCCGCACCTATGGCGATGTGCTCCTGCAGCCGGAGATCGAGCACTGCCAGTACAACTTCGACGTGGCCGATGTGGATAACCTGCGCCAGTTGTATAACCTGTTCGAGGCCGAAGCCAAGAACGCGCTGGCTCATCACCTGGTGGTGCCCGCGCATGACAATGTGCTGCGCTGCTCCAACACCTTTAACATTCTCGATGCCCGCGGCGCCATCGGCGTGACCGAGCGCGCCAACTACTTTGCCCGCATGCGCGACCTGGCGCGTCAGGTGTCTGACGAATACCGTCAGCAGCGCCAACGCCTGGAGTATCCGTGGCTGCCCGATAACGGCGAACCGGCGGCTGTGACCAGCGTTACGCAAACGACAGAAGCCCTCGCGCCGCCGACGGCGGCCGCTGATCTGCTTTTCGAGATTGGCGCCGAGGAGCTGCCCGTGGATGATGTGGTCTTGGGCATCGCGCAGCTTGAAGCGCTGGCCCGTCAGCGCCTGCGCGAGGCTCGCCTGGGCTTCACGGCGCTGACGACCACCGGCACCCCGCGGCGCCTGGTTCTGCAGGTGCAAGGACTGGCCCCGCAGCAGGGCGACGATGAACAGGTTGTCAAGGGGCCGCCGCTCAAAGCTGCATTCGATGCGCACGGTCAGCCCACCAAAGCGGCGGAAGGCTTTGCGCGCAAATACGGCCTGGCCGTGGCCGACCTGGTGCGCCGCAGCGACGCCAGCGGCGAATACCTGTATGCGGTGCAGACCATCCCCGGCCGACCCACGCCACAGGTGCTGCAAGAGCTGCTGCCGGCCCTGGTATCCAGCCTCAGCTTTGGCAAAGCCATGCGCTGGAACTCCAACGGCGTCGCCTTTTCGCGGCCCATCCGCTGGTTCGTAGCCCTGCTGGGCAGCCAGGTGATTCCCTTCACCTACGGCAACGCCCGCAGCGGCCGCACGACGCGCGGCCTGCGCCCAGACAACTCGCCGGCTCTTGACATCGCCCGCGCCGCCGACTATGACCAGGTCATGGCCGACGCGGGTGTGGTCGTCAACCGCGCCCAGCGCCACGCCCTGGTCACCCAGCAGCTGGCGGAGCAGGCTGCCAGGGTCGGCGGCGTGACGCCGGAAGATGCCGTTCTGCTCGATGAAGTGACCGACCTGGTGGAAGCACCGTGCGCGCTGCTCGGTTCCTTCGATCCGGCCTACCTGAGCCTGCCGCACGAGGTGCTCATCACGGTGATGAAGAAGCATCAGCGCTACTTCCCCGTCGTCGAGGCCGCGTCAGGCCGCCTGCTGCCCTATTTCATCACCGTGGCCAATGGCGCGCCCCGCGATCCTGACGTTGTTCGACATGGCAACGAAGGGGTGATCCGGGCGCGCTATGCAGACGCAGCCTACTTCGTGCGCGAGGACCGCAAGAAACCGCTGGCGGTCTATAACGCACGCCTGGCTACCATGACCTTCCAGGAGAAGCTCGGCTCGGTGCTGGACAAGGTCGGGCGCCTGGAGCAAGTGACGCCCGTCCTGGCCGCGCGCCTGGGCTTGAGCGCCGAGGAGACGGCAACCGCGGTGCGCGCGGCGCATCTGAGCAAGGCCGACCTGGGCACCCAGATGGTGACAGAAATGACCTCGCTGCAAGGCATCATGGGCCGTGAGTATGCGCGTGAGAGCGGCGAACCAGAGGCCGTTGCGACGGCTATCTTCGAGGCCTATCTGCCGCGCTATGCGGGCGATCGCCTGCCCACGGCGAAGCCGGGCCTGGTCGTAGGGCTGGCAGATCGGCTGGACAGCCTCTTGGGCCTTTTCAGCGTCGGCCTGGCGCCCACCGGTTCCGCCGACCCCTTTGGGCTGCGGCGCGCGGCCCTGGGCGTGGTGGCGAATCTAATCGAACACCAGCTCTTCTTCTCCGTGCGCGC
>CAZEPA010000757.1:0-2060 GCA_964513955.1 uncultured Anaerolineae bacterium
CTTGCACGATGTCGCTCAACAGCGGGCTGCGCCCCAGAACGATCGGCGCCGCTGGCTGGCTCACGTCCAGGATCAACAGCCGCGGGCCGCTGCCGACGTAAGCGCGCGCGCCAACCACCATCAGCGCGGCGCTGCCGCTGCCGCCAAGCTGGCCCAGCGGATCAAGCACGACGGCAGGCTGCGGCCGCGCCGGCTGGCCCACCCCCGCGAGCGTGGTCAGGAGCGCCCATAACAGCATCGCGGTCCATAGAACCCGAGTCTTCAACATGAGCTTGCCTTATCAGTCGGACCCAAAGGCTGGATGGCATGGTCATACCACAATGTAGGGTAACGGTAGCTATTGTAGCGCAAAAACAGGCGCAGCGCAGAACAGCGGCACAGGCAGCGCGTGGAGGAGAGAAGCATGATTGAAGAAACGGGCGGTGTGCTGCGCGCCGTCAAGCGAGATGATCTGCTGCGCCTGCCCGCGTTCAACAGCTAGGCCGGATGCGCGGCCTGAAAGCGCATTCGCCGCAGAAAATCCACAGATTTCAGGCTGCGCTCGATCAGATACATGAGATAGCGCTGCAGCAGCAGTTCGGTCTGGATCATGAGCGATTCGCTGGGCGCGAGGGCCAGCACGGCGTCGAAGTCCGAGCGCTGCACAAAACGCAGCAGCTTGAAGACGGCCAGGGGCAGTTCTTCGCCGCTCGCCAGCGCCTCGCCGCAGCGTGGGCATAACACCCCGCCTTCGGCATGGCTCCAGTAGTTGACGACAGGCTGCAGTTCGTCGCTGCAATTGACGCAATGAAAGAGCTGGGGCTGGTAGCCCGTCAGGTTGAGCAAGCGCAGCTCAAAGAAGCGCAGAGTGACATCGAGCTTGGGAAGGGTGTCGAGGCGTCCGAGCGTCGCGACGAGCAAATCGAACAGCCGGCGATTCTCATCATGCTCGGTGGTAAACCGGTCAATGAGTTCGGCCACGTAATAGGCATAGTTGGCGCGCAGCATCTCTTCATGCACCTGCGGGAAGGGATGAATGACCTCGGCCTGGGTGATCAGGTCCCAGGTATGGCCTTTGGCGACGAGGAGCAGGCTGTGCGCGAACAGCTCAAGATGACCCGCCTTGCGGCTGGTGGGTTTACGCACGCCTTTGGCCCGCAGCACCAGTTTGCCAAGCGTAGGCGTATAGACCGTTACCAAACGATCGGTCTCGCCGTGATCCTGGCGGCGAAGCACCACAGCCTCCGTGCGGTAAACGCGAGCGCGACGCGCGGCGTTCGTGTCGGCCGCGGTCGCCTGTGTGGATGTTGAATCGGTCACAGCGCTACCCTGGCAGGTGTTCTGGGCCAAAGAAACCGGGAAGCAACGCGCGTGCTGGAAGGGTGTCGCGAATCCCCAGTTCATCAGCAATGATGATCGGCATGTCAGGGGAAAACTCAATCATCACCTGGCGACAGGCGCCGCACGGGGAGCCGCCGTTGGCGGTGATGAGGGCCAGCATGACAAAGTCACGCTGGCCGGCCGCAATCGCGTTTGCCATCGCCACACGTTCGGCGCAGATCGTGAGACCATAGGAGGCATTTTCGATGTTACAGCCCGTGAATACCTCGCCTGCGCGGGTGAGCACGGCCGCGCCCACGAAATAGTGGGAATAGGGGGCGTACGCATGTGTGCGCGCGCGGCGCGCGTGCGCCACGAGTTGTTCTGCTGCCATTGCATGTTCAGCCATGTCTACCCCCGGTTTAGAAAAAGAAAAGAGAGGAGAGAATCGCGCCTTTGATCGTCGCTGAATTTCCCTCAACGCCCCCTTCGGTATGCGGAACGACCGTTGGGGGCGTAATCAGCGCCTGAACGCGATCAATGCTGTTGCCATCTAGTGACAACACTTTGAGAATCCCCTTGTCGAACGGCACTTCTTCGTCCTTGATGGGAACGCGACCCAACTGACTGTAAATATAACCGCCGAGGGTGTCGCCGCCTTCACTCGGCAGTTCGATATGGAGCGCGTCGTTGACTTCATCGAGGCTAGCGCGTGCGCTCAAGAGGTACTCGTTTTCGGACACGCGCTCAATCTCTGGGAC
>CAZEPA010000758.1:0-2051 GCA_964513955.1 uncultured Anaerolineae bacterium
CAGCCGCTTCGGCATCCGCGGCATCTTCACCACGCTGTGGACCGGCCTGGCCTTTGCCGCGTTCTGGCGCGGCGTCAACACCGGCCGCATGCGCTGGTTCGCGCTGTGCGGACTGTGCCTGGGCGCGGGCGTTCATTTCTACACCGCCAGCCGCTTCGCGCCGTTTGCGCTTGTCATTTTCTTGATCGTGCAGGCCGCGCTGGCCTGGCGCAGCCGCGACCGGGTCGTGCCGCCGGCGTCGCTGCTGCGCACCTTCGGCCGACCGCTGCTCCTGGCCGCGCTGGCGGCGGCCCTGGTCGCGGCGCCGCTGGCGCTCTACTTCATCGCCCACCCCGGCAGCTTCGCCTCACGCGCGGCCACGGTTTCCGCGTTCAACGCGGAGATTGGCGGCGCCAGTCCCCTGGCGCGCATGGTCCAGGCCGCGCTGGCGAACATGGCGCAGTTCTTTGCGCCAGGTCAGGGCGATCCGGCCGCCTTCTATAACTTGCCAGGCCGCGCCGTTTTCGACCCACTGACCGCCATCCTGGCCCTGTTCGGCCTGCTGGTCTGCCTGCGCCATTGGCGCCAGCCCATTTTTCTCTTCCTGGCACTGTGGCCCCCGCTGCTGCTGACGCCCACCTTCCTGGCTGTGGATCGTTTCCCCACCCTGCCGCGCGCCCTGGGCGTCATGCCGGGCATCTTCATCTGGGCTGCGCTGGGCTTGGAGGCTCTCGTCGGCTGGCTGGCTGGCCGCAGCCGTCAGCGCCTGGCCGTGGCCGTGGCCGTGGTTGCCCTGGCCGTGCACGGCGGACTGGCCGTGCGTGACTATTTCAGTGTCTGGGGGCCATCGGCCGCCGCATTCGAGGCTTTCGACGGGCATGAGACCGACAGCGCGGCCTGGCTGGCTGCGCATCCGCAGCCGGCGCCGGTTTACCTCAGCGCCGACCTCTACCGTCACCCGGTCATCATGTTCTTGCTGGAACACACGCCGCTGACGGAGTTTTTCACGCATCGCAACCCCGCCCTGCATTGGTTCGACGCGCGGGCTGGGTTGGTGCTGCCGCCGCCCGGCGTCACGGCGGCCTACGTCTTCAGCGGACAGGCGCAGGCGCCGCCGGCTGTGCTAGATGCCTGGCTGCCGCAGCGTCAGGTGATCTACGCCAGCCGTGCGCCCGATGGTCAGCCGGCGACGACCGCGCTGCGAGCTTCGCCGGCAGCCGCGGTCTCCAGCACGGCCCTGGTCTTCCGCAATGGCCTGACCCTGACCGGCTTCAGCGTCAGTGCGCCGCCGTGGCCCGGCGCACCCGTGGCGATCACCCTGACCTGGCAGATTGACAGCGCCCCGCCGGCGCCCGCGGACTCTGGCTACCACGTGCGCGTCGCGCTGCTGAGCGGCGAGCGCCCGTGGGCTGGCGTCGAAACCCTGCTCCCCTACCGGCCGGCCGAATGGGCCGCCGGCGAACGCCTCATCACCTGGCACAGTCTGACTCTTCCGCCCGACGCGCCCGCGGGCGCGTACACCCTGGCCGTCGCGCTGGTGGACAACGCTGGCCAACTCGCGCTCCTGAGCGACGGCGCGGCAGAGGCGCGGCTGCCGCTGGAGCCATGACACGCTTCCTGGTAGGTCCGGCCTCCTGGCCGGACGACGCCCTCACGCCGCAGGTGTGACCTACGAGAGGAGCCAGCCCCCGGAAGGGCATCCCCCTCGCAGGGCTGCGGCGGGATGACGATCTCAGAGGCGGGCAACGCATTCACACGCCAACATGGTGATGTCCCGTGACCCCTGCGCGGGTTGTGGCACAACAAATTCGACTTATGCACCCACTGTGGTAAAATCCCAGCCATCATTGCGCGGCCAAACAAATGGCTTATCTGCACAACCGACAGAATATGCACATCACCCTACCACCAATCGAGAATCAATATGTCGAGTTCAAGAACGAACAGACTAAAGCCAGCGACCTGGCCGAAGAAATGGTTGCGTTCGCTAACGGCGAGGGCGGTGAAATTTGGGCGTCAATGATGGTCGAAGTGGAACGCGCGCGGCTGAATGACCTCGACCTGGGCCAAAT
>CAZEPA010000759.1:0-2050 GCA_964513955.1 uncultured Anaerolineae bacterium
GGCGTGGACAGCTCGGCCGACATGCTGGCAGTTTGCCGACAGAAGGCCGAGGCCGAGGGCTTGGCGCCGGTGCTCTACTGCCAACCGATGCAGACGCTTGACCTGCCCAAGCGTTACGCGTGCATCTACGTTCCCTGCGGCAGCTTCACCTGCGTCATTGGCCAGCAGAATGCGATCGAAGCGCTGCGCCGCTTCCATCGCCACTTGCTGCCCGGCGGCGTGTTGGCCTTCAACGCCTATTTCGGCGATTGGGGCGATTACGATTACAACAAGCCAGAGGCTGAACGCATCTACCCGTCGGCGTGGAAGCCGCACGTGGTCAAGGAGTTTGGCGATCAGCGGCGCCTGGTGGTCGAACGTCGCTGGACCGGTATGGATCCGGTCGAGCAGATCAGCAGCGAGCAGCGACGGTATCGCCTCTACGACGGCGAGCAGCTGCTGCAAGAAGAGGTTCACGCCGGCCAGAACCATTGGTACTTCAAGAAAGAGATGCTGCTGATGCTGCGCCTGGCGGGCTTTACGGACGTGCAGGTGAAGGGCGATTATACCGACGAGGACTTCGGCCCGCAGCACACGGGGACGATGGTCTTCATCTGTCACAAGCCCAACGTCTCTGCTTGACGGGCTGAGATCCGTGCGGCGCGAGTTCTGTGACAGGCGCGCACAGCTTCAAGGAGAAACCCAGTGGCCTTTGAACTATCCACCTTTGATCTGATTGTCATTGGCGGCGGGCCGGCCGGCTCGACCGCAGCCCTGCGCGCACGTGAATTGGGCGCGTCCGTGGCCCTGATCGAGCGCGGCGCCATGGGCGGCACGTGCACCAACGACGGCTGCGTACCGACGCGGGTGCTGGCCCGCGCCGCCCGTCTGATGGCAGTCGCCAGCCAATACGCCGCTTACGGCATCACCATGCCGCCGCCCGAGCTGGACTTTCAGCTGCTGCTGGGCCGCACGCAATCCATCGTCTATGAGATTCACGAGAAAAAGCAGCTCATCGCCCACCTGGAGGCGTCGGGCGTGACGGTCTATGCCGGCGTGGGCGAGGCGCGCTTCGTGGATCCGCACACCGTCGTCGTGCCGGATGGCCGTCGGTTCCAGGGCCAGAAATTCATCCTGGCCGCGGGCGGGCGCGCGCGGCGATTGGACTTCCCCGGCGCTGAGTTGGCGCTGACCCACAGCGACATCTGGCGCTTGCCGCGGCTGCCGCGCACTGTGGCGATCGTCGGCGGCGCGGCCACTGGCTGCCAGTTGGACGCCATTTTCAACGCCTTCGGCAGCGCCGTCACCGTGCTGGACGTGGCCCCAAGTATTCTGACGACCGAAGACAGCCTGGTGGCGCAGGCCATGAGCGAGGCCTTTGGGCGTCGCGGCATCGCCGTCGTGACCGGCATCGGCGGCATTGAGCGCATCGAACGGCAGGGCAGGGATCTGGCGCTGGTCTACCGGCTGGGTGAAGAGGTGCATACGGCGGCGGCCGAAGCCGTGGTGCTCTCCACCGGCTGGCTGGGCAACCTGGACGGGCTGAACCTGGCTGCGGCTGGCGTGCAGACCGATGGCCGCTACGTGCTTGCCGATGAGACCTGCCGCACGTCGGCGCCGCACATCTTCGCCGCCGGCGACATGGACGGTCGCATGATGCTGGTGCAGAGCGCGGGCTATGAGGCCAGGATCGCGGCCGAGAACGCTGTGCTGGGCGGCCAGGGTCGCAAGGAGTACCAGATCGTGCCGCACGGCGGCTTCACGAACCCGGAGTACGCCAGCGTCGGTCCGACCGAGGAGCAGGCTCGCCAGACGCGCGACGTGGTTGTGGCCGTCGTCCCTTACGCCGACCTGGATCGAGCGGTGATTGATGGCCGCACCGAGGGCTTCTGCAAGCTGATCGTGGATCGGGAGACGCACCGCCTGGTGGCCGCGCACGTCGTTGGCGAGCAGGCGCTGGAGATCGTCCACGTGGTCGCGGCCGGCATGGCGGCCGATATGTGGGTCGAGCAACTGGCCGAGCTGCAGATCGCCTACCCCACCTTCACCGCGATCCTGGGCCTGGCCGCGC
>CAZEPA010000760.1:0-2048 GCA_964513955.1 uncultured Anaerolineae bacterium
CGGCGCGCCGACGGCCGTGCGCCTGCTGGACGCGGGCGCGGTCACGACGCTGCCGCTGGCTATGCCGCTCATCGGCGCGGGGCTGCTGGCCCTGGCCGGACTGGCCGCGACCGGGCGGCGACGCAGCTAAGCGCAGGTCATTCAGGAAGGTTTGCAAAGCCGGGTTTCCACAAGGAGCCCGGCTTCTGGCATCCGCCTGCGTCGCTGAGACGTAGGAGCGACCGCTTTCAGCAGGGAGGACAAATCGCTTGCCTCCCCGCCCTTCTTATGTTACACTGTCCCCACACATGCGGATTAAAGGAGTGTATCGCTTATGATCGCAACGGCAACTGCCATCTATGAGAAAGGCAACCTGCGTTTGCTGACGCCCGTCAGCCTGCCAGAACGGACGCGGGTGCACGTGCAGATCCAGGAAGAGGACAAGATCGGGGACGAAGTGCAGCGCGCGACGGCGCTGCTGGAGGCCGCAGGCCTGGTCAAGCCGGCGGGACAACCCGCAGCAAGGCTTTTCATCTCCCAGGCTCGGCGTGCTGAACTGGCGCAGATTTACGCTGCGGCTGGTTCGCTTTCAGAAAGCATTGGCGCCGAGCGCAAAGGGCGATGAGCTTCTACTTTCTCGATACCAGCGCTCTGATTAAGCACTACGTGAATGAAGTTGGAAGCCCCTGGCTCGAAGCGACGGTGTTCCAGCCGACAGGCAACATGCTGCTTCTTTCGCGCATCACGGTGGTCGAGATGCGCAGTGCGTTGGCCCGGCGCAAGCGGGAAGCATCTATTGGGCCGCAGGATCACGCCGATGCGCTCAGCGCCCTACACGAGGATTGCCTTACCCGCTACCGCTTCGTCGAGTTGGAAACGCCCGTGGTTGATTTGGCTGGGGAACTGCTCGACCGTTACGTGCTGCGCGCCTATGACGCGGTTCAGCTTGCTTCGGCGTTGGCCGTCAATCGCCTCTTGACTGACGCCAATCTAGCGTCTCCGATTTTCGTTTGCGCTGATAAGGGCTTGCTGGCTGCTGCTGAGGCCGCCGGAATGCAAGTTGACAACCCTAATCTACACTCTTAGTGCGGCGCTCAGGCGGACGCAGATCGGTACTACGCTCAGCGCCGCCCATCCGGCCGAACTTGCTGAAAGTGGCAGTTGGTAATAGGTCCTTCGGCCTGCAACGACGCACGCTCGAATTGACCTGTCGCGGCGAGGGCCGCCAGCAGTTCATCTGACTTGCAGCGCCTCATAGTGGCCCAGCAGTGTCACGGCTAAGCGCAGGTCATTCAGGAAGGTTTGCAAAGCCGGGTTTCCACAAGGAGCCCGGCTTTTTTTGTTTCTGCGTTTATCTGCGTCCTACGCCAGAACCTCGTGAACGGCTACACGGATAGACAGGACGCAGATTGACGCTGGCTACGCACACAGATTTGGCGATTCTGCTGGGCAGCAGACGCAGCCGGGGTACATTTCAAATTCGAGGCGCAGCCCACGCAAGTGGGCTTGGCGATGGTTGCAGAGATTTCAATCGCCCGATGCCCGGCCCGCCCCCAGTTTGAAATGCACCCAACCGTGCGCGGAGGCTTGTTGTTTTGGGCGCCTGATGCTACAATCAGGCCGCGTTGAATACAATATGAGCCGCCGCAGAAGGTAGTCAAAGAAGGGGTGAAAGATGGTCGCTTTTCGCTTAGAAACCGTTGTGCCCAAAAACGGAGAATTACAGCTTAAATCGCTGCCCTTTCGTCCTGGCGAGGCCATCGAGATTATCATTCTTGCGGCGAATGCGTTCAAGCAGAAGCTGACTCTTTTCCCTCTGCAGAACACCGTACTGCACTATGAAGATCCCTTCGAACCCGTGGCGACAGAGGAGTGGCAGGTTCTCCAATGATTCTCCTCGATACCCATATCTGGGTTTGGTGGGGAGCCAACAGCCGCAGCTCACACCCGTGCTGGCGCAGATCATCGCCGATCATCAAGAGACTGGGCTTGGTGTCAGCATCATTTCATGCTGGGAAGTTGCCAAGTTGGTAGAAGTGGGCCGGCTGCGTCTGTCTATCTCCACGAGC
>CAZEPA010000761.1:0-2047 GCA_964513955.1 uncultured Anaerolineae bacterium
TGCAGCGCATCAGCACCTATCTGGGCGCGCTGCTCTTGCTTGTCGTGCCGCTGGTGCTCATCTATTTGCAGCCAGACCTGGGCACCACCTTGTCTATCGCGTTTGCCGGCGCGGTCATGCTCCTCGTCGCCGGGCTGCCGCTGATCTACACAGCCCTGACCGCCGCCGCGGCCGCGGCCGTGGCGCCGGTGGTTTGGCTCTCTCTGCAGGACTACATGCGCAATCGTATCCTGCTCTTCCTCAACCCTGCCGGCAATCCTGACGATTTCTACAACGTCAACCAGGCGCTCATCAGCATCGGCAACGGCGGCATCCTGGGGCAGGGACTTTTCCACGGCAGCCAAAGCCAGCTGCACTTCTTGCGCGTGCGCCACACCGATTTCATCTTCTCCGTGATTGCGGAAGAGCTCGGCTTTGTGGGCGCGGCCGTCGTATTGATTCTATTCATCCTTCTGCTGCTGCGCCTTTTGCGCGTGGCCGACCTGGCGCGTGACAGCTTTGGCCGCCTGCTGGTCATCGGCGTGGCCTCCCTCATCTTCTTCCAGGCCGCGGTGAACATCGGCATGAACCTCAACCTGCTGCCGGTCACCGGCAAGCCGCTGCCCCTGATCAGCTACGGAGGCAGTTCGCTGCTGATTTTCATGCTTGGCATCGGCCTGGCCGAAAGCGTGGCCATGCGCTATCGCAAACTGGAATTCTGAGCCTGGGGCCGCGGGCCGCCGGCCTGCAGCTCATGAGCTGATAGGAGCCAATGATGTCTACACTTTTGGTACAGCACGCGGATGTGTTGGTCACAATGGACGCCCAACGGCGCCTGATCAGCGACGGCGCCATCTTCGTGCGCGATCAGGTCATCGAGCAGGTCGGCCCTAGCGCCAGCGGCTCGACTGAGCTCGCCCAAGTCCTGCCGACCAGCGCCGACACCGTCATCAACGCCCGCGGCATGATCGTGCTGCCGGGCCTGGTCAACACCCACCATCACCTCTACCAGTCCCTCACCCGCGCCCTGGCGCAGAACAGCGTGCTCTTCGATTGGCTCAAAACCCTCTACCCGATCTGGGCGCGGCTGACGCCGGAGGCGGTCTACCTGGGCGCGAAGCTGGGGCTGGCCGAACTCATGCTCAGCGGCTGCACCACCAGCAGCGATCATCACTACCTCTGGCCCAACGGCAGCCGCATTGACGACGAAATCGAGGCTGCCGGCGAGCTGGGCATCCGCTTCCACGCCAGCCGCGGCTCCATGTCGCTGGGCGAAAGTCAGGGCGGCCTGCCGCCGGACTCTGTCGTGGAAGCCGAAGATGCCATCCTGGCCGACTGCCGCCGCGCGATTGAGACTTTCCACCAGCGTGATCGCTTCGGCATGGTGCGCATCGTCGTCGCGCCCTGCTCGCCCTTTTCCGTTACCCCGGACCTGATGCGCGCAAGCGCCGCGCTGGCGCGCAGCTACGGCGTCAGCCTGCACACCCATTTGGCCGAGACGAAGGATGAAGAGGACTTCTGCCTGGCGCGCTTTGGCCGGCGGCCGGTTGAGTATGCCGAAGACCTGGGCTGGACCGGGCGCGATGTCTGGCACGCGCACTGCGTGCATTTGAGCGAGGCCGAAGTGGATCTGTTTGCGCGCACCGGCACTGGCGCCGCACACTGTCCGAGCAGCAACATGCGCCTGGCGAGCGGCATTGCCCCTGTGCGCCGTCTTCTGGACCGCGGCGCGGCCGTGGGCCTGGGCGTGGACGGCAGCGCCAGCAACGACGGCGCACATCTCCTGGGTGAAGCGCGGCAAGCCATGCTCCTGCAGCGCGTGCTGGGCAATCCGGCTGCGCTCAGCGCGCAGGAAGCGCTGGAACTCGCGACCCTGGGCGGCGCGGCCGTGCTCGGTCGCGACGACATCGGCGCGCTCGCGCCCGGCATGGCGGCTGATTTCATCGGCTTGAACTTGAACCGCCTCGCGTACAGCGGCGCCCTGCACGATTCCCTGGCCGCGCTCGTCTTCTGCGCGCCGCAGAGCGTGGACTTCAGCGTCATCAACGGCCGCGTGCGCGTGAAAGAG
>CAZEPA010000762.1:0-2045 GCA_964513955.1 uncultured Anaerolineae bacterium
TTGTTCCATGAGTTACATTGGCTGTCCAGCAAACTCGCCCAATCTGCGTGCGCAGCCAGCGTTGATCTGCGTCCTATCTTTTCCCTCGCAGGGGCTTCTATGTCGGAGCCAGACGGCTTTAGCCTCTGGCTGGCTGCTTGCGCCGGAGACGTGCGTAAACCACGGGGGCCAGGGCCAGCAGCCCACCGCCGACCGCGATTGCGGCGTCGCGAAAGGTAAAGGCTGGCCGGGAGAGCGCCAGATAGCTGTTGTCCGGCGTAAAGTAGGTAGTGGCCACGCGCTGCAGATCGGGCAGGGTGACCGCCTCGATCTCGGCAAAGAAATCAGGCAGCGACTCTCCGGGACGCAGGGTCAACGCCGGGCCGGTGAAAACTTCGGCCAGGCGATCATTGCTGTCCATGGCCAGGACATTGCGCCCGCGAATGGCGCGCTTGGCATAATCCAGATCAGTCTCTTCTAGCTTGCCGCTCTTGACGTCGCCGAGAACCTGGTCAATGTAATCCAGGATGGCCGTCACATTGGCGCCATCCGCATCGGTCTCGATGCTGAAGTAGCCGACATCGGTCATGGTGTTGTTGGCCGCACCCAGCCAATAGACCAGGCCGCGGCGCTCGCGCATCTCCTCGCGCAGGCGGTCGCCGATGATCCAACTAAGGATGAGAATGGAGGCCTGGTCCGGGTGATTGAGGCCCACGGTGCGCGCGCCATACCACAGATACGCGCGGTCAATCCAGTCGGGCCACTGCGTGCGCACCTCTACGAAATGGGACGGGCTTGATCGCGCCCGCGGCAGCGCCGGCGGCGTGGGCCCGGCCTTGAACTCACCAAACCAGCGGGCTGTTTCGGCAAAGGCGGTTGGCGCCTCGACATCGCCCACGATGAGCAAAACCATGTTGTTCGGAACATAAAAACGCCGGTAAAAAGCCAACAGCTCGGCGCGCGTGATACGCTGCAGCGTGCGTTCGTAGCCGGTCACTTCACGCTCCAGCGCGGCGCCAGGGAAGAGCTGGCGCATGAGGCTCTTGTACAAGTCGTAGTCAATGTGCAGTCGGTCGGCCAGGTCCTCCAGCCAGTTGAAAAAGGCGCCCATGCGGCCGCCGCGTTCCTGGAAGATCACCCCTTTTTCCTTGCGCACCTGTTCGTCGCTCAGGCTGCTGCGGAAGACAATCTCCGCCAGCCAGTCCAGGGCCAGGCTGAGGTGTTCGGCCAGGACTTCGACCTCGTAGATGGTGCCTTCATGGCCGGTGTAGCCGTTGAAGCTGCCGCCGACGCGCTCGATCACCTGGCGAATTTCCTTCTCTTGCCAGCGCGCGGTGCCGTCGAAGATCAGGTGCTCGAGGAAATGGGCGATGCCGTCTTGCCCGTCGGCTTCGTGGCGTGCGCCCACACGCACCACGAGCCGCAAGACGACCGACCCGGTGCCCGCACGTTCCTTGCACCACACCGCCAGCCCATTGGGCAGCATGGTTTGTTCAATCTGTAGTAATGGATGGATCAGATTACTCAATGGTGCCTGCTTGACTCCTAAGTTGAATTTCGTCGTGAGGGCTGATTATATCGCAAGACATGCCCGCTGTCTACAATTGGTTCTTGCCCACTTGTGCCGTCTGTGCTACGATGGGAACTCGAAGAACCGGCCCGGCTGTCCAGTCAGGCCGGTTTCGCGTCCGACGTTGATGGGAGAGAATGTATGGGCTTGATGCAATCTATCGCCGCGGCCGCGCGGCGGCGTGATTTCAACCTCGGCGTGCTCAACGGGGTTTTGTTTGCTGGCGTGGACACGCTGCTCGACCCCAGCCTGGTGCTGGTAACGTTTGCCAGTTTCCTGACCGATTCGCATATTCTGCTCGGCCTCGTCTACCCGATGAGCCAGGCGGGCTGGTACTTGCCGCAGCTGTGGGTGTCGGGCTGGTTTCAGAGCAGACCGAAGGCCCTGCCGATCTACCGCGCCATGGCGGTCGTGCGCACGTTCTGCCTGATCTTGCTGGCGCTGACCGCCTATGCCGTCAAGGACAAAGGCTGGCAGTTACTCCTTTTCTTCAGCC
>CAZEPA010000763.1:0-2041 GCA_964513955.1 uncultured Anaerolineae bacterium
TTTTGAGCGCGCAATAAACGCCGCCCAAAAAAGAGGGCGGCAAGGAAGTCGAGGCGCTATCTCGTTGCCTGGCCGCGCAGCCAGGTTGTAGAAACGAAAGCGATCTACTGAGTCTGGCCTGCTTTTTGACGCGCGGCTGATGCGCGCTTTAGCGGGTCATGGCCTGCAGAAGCAAAGCCACGCCGCCGATGATGAGCAGCACCGGCCAGAAGAGGCTAACGTTCAGCCCCAGGTTGAAGAGAAACGCCAGCGCCACCACCGTGAGAACAAGTCCGCCGATCAAAGGGCCGGCGGCGTCCGACGTCAGGCGCGCGCCCACCGCTTGATACCGATGCCAGGCTGTATTGAAAGCGCTGACGGCCGGAATCAGGATGAAGATCGCCCACCAGTTCTGAAAAACGGGGATATGAAAGTTCTGAGCCAGAAAGATCAGGCCCAGCACAATGAGAATGGCGCCTCCCAACCAGGGCGTCGCACCGCCCCGCGCGGCGCGCCGTTCAGCCCGTCGCTCGGCGCGGCTCAGGATGCGCTCCTCCAAGGGGTCAGCGTCTCCCGGTTGCACATCATTTTTCCCTACGGACATGGAAGTTCTCCCTTTCCCGGCTTCAAGCCGGCGTCTGATGCAGCCGGCGACGCTGATATGGGCGCGGCGGCTGCGGATGATCATGCTCTCTTGGCGTTGGGGCTACGGAGCCGGCCGGGCATGGTTGCGCTTATGACACACGCTGCCGGCTTGCCATCCACAAACCGGCCACTAAAGCGGCATCCAGCAGTCCCCGCGCCGCAAGCGGCGGCTGGCTGAAGGTGAAGAATAGAATGACGCCCACCGAGCCGGCCGCGAGCGCCAACGGGGCCATCCACGACCGACGGGCGACAAAGAGGATGGCGGCCGCCAGACCCGCGAGCAGCGCTGCGAGCCACAGCCCAATTTCCAGGGCCTCCTGGTAGGGCGGCTCGACCCATCCTTCGGCATGCGCCTTGATGCCGTTCATCATGCGCTGCTCCATGATGAACGCGCCGTTGCCGATGAAGAATGTGGCGATTGGGTTGTCGGCGCCGGGTGGAGGCTGGATGCGGATGCGGTTGACCAGCCGCGTGCCCTGTCCATCGGTGGTGGGTGTGATTTGCCAGTACCAGGTCCAGCCCATGGCGGTGGGATTCGTGGCATTTGCCAAAAGCCAGCGGCCCGGCTCGATGCGCTCCCACTTCAGCAAACCCTGGATGATCTCATCGCCAGTCCGCGGATTCTGCCACGCGGGGTGGATGACATTGGCGTTGGTGTAGTTCACCGTATAGTCGGCGCCGCCGGTCAGCGCACCGACGCGATCTTCGATGAAGGTAAAGCTGTAGAACGCGCCGCGCGTATCGCCGATCTGGGCCAGCCACGGCCACACCTGATCCGCCGGCGCCTGAATCGTGCGGGCGTTGGTCCAGGCGACCTGCGGCGCGGCGAGCAGGTCATCACCCGGGAGTGGCTGAGCGACCTCAGCCGCGGTCGCGCCCCAGGAGGGCATCTGCGCCATGAATAGGGCAAAACCGCCCACAAGAACGAAGGCCAGAAGCGCCAGGCCGCCAATCAACCGAAACAGACGCGTGCGTAAGGTCATGGTGTCCTCTCTTTCCGGCAGTAGTACGCAGGCGGGACGCCAGGGTTGCGCTTCTTGTAGAGTCTGTGCCATCTCGGAGCCAAAGTGATGGCAGAGGAGGCAAGTGGCGGAGGGTCAGGCGAAAGTGACCGCAAACTCCCCAGGTGCGTGGCCGAGGGCGGACAGCAGCTTGTGCACAACCTGCACCACGGGCGATGTCACCGCATGAACCACGGAACAGACGGAATACACGGAAGAAACAGCGCATCATTCTGTGGAGGATCCCCCGTCGGTGTACGCGGACAACAAAAAGGACGGAATACACGGAAGAAACAGCGCATCATTCTGTGTGGTCTGTGTGTTCCGTGGTGGCGCTTGAAGCATACGACCCAGGTCTGAAACGCACCTCGGCGACTCCCATAATCAGAGCTCTTTGCGCTATTGCTCCACACCGG
>CAZEPA010000764.1:0-2032 GCA_964513955.1 uncultured Anaerolineae bacterium
GGCCGCACAAGCCGGGAGACGGGACGATGTTGCTTACTTTATAACAGACGCGCGCAGCTTTGTCAAGAGGCAATTCTATTTAAGCCGCAGATCGAAGGGTTCGTAAGTATATAACTTCCCGTGTTCCTCGCCGTTTTCTCGGCAAAATGCGGGGCCTATTCTCTCGCGTACCCATAGTTTCAACACTTCTCAACATTTGCCGATGTGCGCGTGTGATGGTAATATCAATTACATGCCTAAGCCAATCATCATCAGCGTAGACGACGAACTGCAAATCCGCCACGCGATCGAGCGTGATCTGCGGCGGCATCAACGCCTGTTGGGCGGAAAGAAGTGACGTCAAGCGATGTTCTGGATTTTGCTCTTAGCGCATTTTACCGCAGATTACCCCTTGCAGTTGCCCTGGATTCTGCGCGCCAAGCGCACACTGCGGGGCTTGTCCGCGCATGTCCTGATACACATGGTCGTCATGGGCATCCTCGTCAGTCCAGTCCTGGCGCAGGTCTGGCCCCAGGCGGCGGTCATTGCGGTCGCGCACTTTGCCCTGGACGCGGGCAAGAATGCCGTCATGCGGTGGCGTCCGCGCTGGGTGGTGCGCAGTTACCTGACCGACCAGGCCTTGCACATGCTCGTCTTATGGCTGGCTTGCACCTCGATCGCGCAGCGCTCCCCGGCGGCCGCCCCGTTTCTATCGCCTCACCTGGCCGTTGTCCTCAGCGGCTATCTGCTGGCAACCTACGTCTGGTTCATCAGCGAACGCATCTTCGCGCATCAGGATGACGCGTATGTGCAGGAAATCAACCGCTTCGCGGCGGTGCGCATGGCGGCGCGTGGTCTGCTGTTGACCCTCTTCCTGGCCCTGGCCGCGCTGGCATTCGGCGGTTCGACTAAGCTCGCCGAAGTCCCGGCGCGCGTCTTTGCCGGCAATTCCTCCGTCCCGGCCTCACCCGCCCAAGTTGGCCTTGCCCTGGCCGCGCTCCCTTATCTTGCAGGAACCTTCCGTCGCCGCGCCGCTATTACCGACACCCTGGTTGCGTTTGGCATCGCTTGCGGCATCACGGCTCAGGCGCTGATGTCCGGCGGCTAAGCGTCGCTTCGTTGCGCGAATGCAAATGACATCCCACGCTTCTTTTCCGGCCACCCCTGACACCCCGCCGCACGCCTTGGTCAGCGGACCTGCGTCCCCTGGGGCTTGTGGTCACGCTAAAACCACCAGCGGCTTCAAGCGGTTTCCCAAGCGGCCGGTTTGCCTCTCATCCGCGGGATGCTGCAAGCCGGCCGTTTGCGTTACAGAGTACGCTCCAGTCAGGCGGCTGCAAGAGCCTCGGCTGCCTGTTGGCCCGAAAAAACCGCGCCTTCCAGGCCGCTGCGCACACCAAACGCATCACCGGCGAGCGCCAGGCCAGGCAAACCCGACGGGAGCAGATAGGGGTGCGGATAGACCGAGGCCACGGTGGCAAACCGCCATCGTTTGAGGTACGCTTCGACGACAACGCTCTGGGGCGCCAGGAATTCCTGGAGGTTGGTATGTATCTCAGCCAGAATATTCGCGTCGTCGGCCTCCCACAGGCGACGCGCAAACCCGGGGCTTGTCTGAACCGTGATCAGCGTCGCGTCGGGCGAGATGCCCTTCTCTTGGTTGTCCGCAATCCAGAAAAGATCGTGATGGCTGCGCATGAGCGCGCCAGGCGGCGGCAAAAAGATTTCGCCTTGCAGCCAAAAAAGACCGACCAGGCATGGGTCATAGGTGATGGAGGCAAGCGCGGCCTGATCGGCCGCGCTCAATTCCACGTTGCCGGCCGCCAGCAGGGCCAGGCTCTGCGGCACAGGCGGAGTGAGCAGCACGCGGCGTGCAAGCGTTATGTCGCCGGCTGCGTCTTCCACCTGCCAACCGCCCTCCGCCTGACGCACCGCTTTCACGGTGACTTGCGTGCGCACATCCAGCCCGTGCGCCAGGTGCTCTGCAAGGGACGTCATGCCGTCACGCGCGACATAGCGTGGGTAAAATACCACATCAGGGCTGGGGCGCAGG
>CAZEPA010000765.1:0-2030 GCA_964513955.1 uncultured Anaerolineae bacterium
GGTAGATGTTGTGGTAGCTTTGCACCTCCGGCAGCCCTTTTGCCTGACTCTCGTCATAAAGCTGCTGTTCAGTGGCGCCCTGGCTGATCCAACGGCGCACCTGCGTCAGCTTCTCGAATCCCGCGACCATCTCCGCCTTGGACACTTTATGGTAGTCGGCTTCGTCGTGCACCGGCGAATCGCTCAAGTCAATCATGTCCAGGGGGATGTCGTGGATGTCGGGATGGAGTTCTTGCAGGGTGAGTTCCCGGGTAGGCGACGCTGCGGCTCCCGCGGAACCGTCCTCGCCTGCTCGCCCCAGGGCCGCGCCGACGACTACCCCCGCGCCGAACGCCAATGCGCCGGCGAGTACGCCGCCGGCCGTGATGCCGCCTGACGCGTACGCGCGCAGCACGGTGACCTTCGTGCGCAGCACTTCGATGGATTTGACCGTCTCCGTCTGCAGGGTGACGCGCAGGCGGTTGGCATCGCGCGCGTAGGCTTCCGCTTCGGCCTGAACTGCCTGCCGCGCCTGGGTCGCCATGCGCTCCTCGGCTTCGGCCTGCGCCAGGCGGCGCCGCGCGTCGAGAAACGCCTGTTCTTCACGGCCGCACGAGGGCGGATGGTCGCGGTCGCCGGAATTCAGGCAGCGTTCGTACGCTGCGCGCGCCCGGCGTTCTTCCTCACGCCAGCGCTGCACCTCGGCCCGCCAATGACGTTGGCGCTCTTCCAGCCAGTCGAGCGTGCGCTGCACCTCACGGGCGATCGCGGCCAGCGTCGCCTGCGCCTGGTCGGCATAGCGAATCAGGCCAGTCTGCAGCGCTTCCAGGTCGTCAATTGCGCGGACTTCGACGGTTGGGGACATGGTGTGTTAGCGCTGCGACAGATATTCGCGCAGGCGGCTGGCCTTGCGCAACAGGAAGGGAATATGCTCATCCGAGGCGCGCATGAACTGCGCCAGCACGCGCATCGTCTGCTCGAACTCCTGGCCGTATTTCTGATGCTCCTGGTCGCGCCAGGTGTCGCCCAGTTGACAAAACTGGGCGTTCAGACGCGTCATGCTTTCTTTGAGTTGGCCGTTGAACTGCTTGAGGTCACGCGCAAAGCGCTCTAGCTCTTCAGGGTTAGCAATGGCTTGGGACACAGCGGGTGCTCCTTGTCCAGGCGATACAAAGGAACGATTGGATGCCGCGCCATTGTAGTCGTTTTTTTTTTCGCAAATCGGGTTAGTTTGGAAGGCAACTCACGTTTTGACACATTGCCCTTCCTGGCGCATACTGCGGCCATGAAACCATCACCACTGGAAAATCGCACCACACGACCGCTGCGTTTGCCCTTCCTCTTGCTCGGCGGACTCAGTCTGCTGGCCGGCCTGTGGGCTGGGCTGCTGCGCATCGGTTGGCGTCTGCCGCCGCTGAGCGCTACCCTGGCGGCCTACCATGGCCCGCTGATGATCGGCGGCTTCCTGGGCACGCTCATCTGCCTGGAACGCGCGGTCGGGCTGAATCGCCCCTGGACTTATGCCGCACCCCTGGCGGCCGGACTGGGCGCGCTGGCCTTAGTGCTGGGCCTGCCCATGCCGGTCGCGCCCCTGCTGCTGCTGCTCGCCAGCTTCCTCCTGGTCGCCATTTTCGTGGTCATCTACCGCTTGCATCCCGACGGCGCGAGCGCGGTGATGAGTGTGGGTGCTCTATTATGGGTGGTGGGCAATCTGTTGTGGCTGCTGGGGCGGCCGCTGGCCGCGGTCGTGCCCTGGTGGGTCGGCTTCCTGGTCGTCACCGTGGCCGGCGAACGCCTGGAACTCTCGCGCGTGCTCATGCTGCGGCCCGGCATCATGCGCTCGTTCTTTGTGGCCGTGGCGCTGTTCGTGGCCGGCCTGACGCTTTCGCTGTTCAACCTGGCCTGGGGCGTGCGCGTGGCGGGCCTGGGGTTGTTGACGCTGGGCGCCTGGCTGTTACGCTATGACATCGCCCGGCGCACGATTCGCAAGCAGGGACTGGCGCAGTTCATCGCGGCCTGTCTGCTGCCCGGCTATGCCTGGCTGATGCTGG
>CAZEPA010000766.1:0-2030 GCA_964513955.1 uncultured Anaerolineae bacterium
GCCAGCGCCCCAGGCCGCGCGCCTGCGCATCGGCCGCGGCCAGCATCTCCGCGGTTTTGACGCGCAGGCCGATCTCTCGCGGCTGCAGAATCAGGCGCTTCTGATCGTAATAGACTGCGACCGGCTGGCTGAATGCGTACTGCAGCGACGCGTCAACCGTCGCCGCGTCGCTGGCGCCCAAATCTAGCCCGGCCAGGCGCACACCCGGCGGCACGGGTCCCTGCGCGTCCGCGTACCAATAGGCCTGCGGCGCCACAAACGCGGCCGCCCCGACCAGCAAAAGCAAGACGATGATTTGCCTCATTCTGCGCTTCATCCTGCTGGATCCTTAAGAACCCTCTATGTCGAACGAGGCCGGTTCCTCTAATAATACTAACTGCGACACGCTAGTTGTGGGGTTAGCGGTCAAATGCCCAGGAGCATCTTCTTCATCCGCAGGCGTTTTCAGGTTTTCACTGAACAGAGACGCGCCTCTGTGCAAGCTTGGAAATCGGTATTTCGAGCCTTCCAGGTAATGGGGCGCGAGTTCAAATGCTAACCACCGCCTCTGCAGGCGCTCGGCCACCTCGCCGGTGATGTTGCTGCCCGCAAAGGGATCAATGACCAGGTCACCGGGTTCGGTCAGAAACTTGATGAAGAACTCGGGTAGGCCGTGCGGAAAACGCGCTGGATGTGGCTTGATGCCGTGTTCACGGCATTGGCGCAGATACGCGCTGTTGGAGTCGGTGTTGGCCAGAGTCAGTAGATTGGGCGGAATGGCGCCCTGGTTGTCGCGTGAGAAATTCTCTGAAATTTCGTGCCCTGACGGACGCAGCTTGGCCTTATATCCATTGTCAAGAAGCTTGCGCATGGAATCACTGTATGGTTTCAGCACGCGCCAGTTGCTGGCTTTCGGCTCCGGGGTTTTGGACAACCACCACACCGGGTCAATTGCATCTTTGACACGGGTTCGCCGGACAGTCACCCATTCGGCGGGCGAAGGCAACTTGGACGGATTATACCAATAGAACTCCTGCGCCAGGTGGAACTCGAGCGTTTTGCATAGGGCAATCACGAGCTCGAAATGGTACAACGAACGCGTGGCCTGTCCGTTCACCCAGGTGCCGCCAATGTCAACTACCAGACTCCCCTGGTCTTTCAGCACGCGTTTGAACTCACGCGCGAAGTCCATGAACCATGCCACGTACGCCTCGTCACTGACGTTGCCATACTCCTTCTTGCGCTTCAGGGCGAACGGAGGCGAGGTCATGATCAAATCCACGGAGTTCGATTCAATCTGACCCAAGTAGCCAAGTGAGTCGCCAAGATAGGCCGCGCCGAAATCAGTCGTGTACAGAGGGTCTTCTCGGAAATGCGGATTGTCTTTCATAAGTCCATCACTGCGCTGCAAAATAATCGGTGCGTGTTTTGACCTTCATTGCTTGTTCGGCTTTGTCATTGAGAACGGCAACGATGCTGGTAGGGTCTTGGCTAATACGTTCAAGGTTGGCGCCATTGAGCAAGACGACGTTGAGGTTACAGGTCTTCATGACATGATTTGCGTAGCTACGGGCGTCCCTTGTGAATTCTCCCGTGGTAACGATCATGACGACGTTCGAGTAGATAAACGTGAGTGATAGGCCAACCTCCTTTGCTACGTCGTCCAGACGTACGTGGGTCGTGTTCTTAGCCTGGATTTGCCAGCGACTAAAGATCAAACGCGCTCCTTCCACAATGGCATCTACTTCTGCGCCGCCGGTGTCGGCACTGCGGATCCTCCAACCTCGGAAATCCAGATCAACGAGTCGTGCCAGGTAAATAGCCAGTAACTCCAACGCTTTACCCTTGATGTGTTTGTCTTCAGATTTCAGCTCGATGAGAATCTGGGTCAATGGCTTCTCGAATAGCTCTTTGGGAGCCAGGCCTGCCTGCTCGGCTGCGGCGGCAAGAATAGGCTCAGAGATTTCGGCCCGTAACTTGGATGTTCTGGATACCTCGTAAGGCTTCGCACCATGACCTTCAGTTGACTTGGTAGTCTCAATGTAGCCCAA
>CAZEPA010000767.1:0-2019 GCA_964513955.1 uncultured Anaerolineae bacterium
GAGGATTGGGAATTTCAACATGCCGGCGGCGATGCCTGCCAGGTCAAAGATAGGATTGGGGATCACCGAGAGGACGAAGACGACCCAGATGCCATAACGGCGCTCCAGGCGCTCCAACTGGGCATAACGTTCGCGATCCTCAATGGCGGCGCTGCCGCTGTAGCCAGCCAGGTAGCCGGTCAACTCGCCCAACGCCTCGCCCAGTCCAGCCGCCAGGCCGACCAGCAAAGGGTTGAGGGAGCTGCCGAGGGCAAAGACAACGGCCAGACTGGGCGCAGGCAGGATAATCGTGGCGCTGCCGAGCACACTGATGAGGAAAACGCCCGGGTAGCCATAGGCGCCAATCTGCTCGATCCGGTCGCGCAGGGCGAAGATCGTAACCGAGATGGCGAGCGCAAAGAGCAGCGCCAGCACGCGCGGCGCCCAACGTCGCCAGCGAGAGGGCGCCGCGCCTGGATCGCCGAGCGTTGGTTGGTGGCCGGCTGACATGATGACTCCCTCGAGGTCCCAGAAGGCGGGTTTCGGCGTGGAGATCAGAAGTCGGGTTCCTTGCAGAAACCCGGCTTGTCAAGAAACCCGACTTCTGGTAGAAGTCGGGTTTCTCAGTGGACAAAGCCTTACTTCTCAGTAATCTCGATGGTGTTGATCTTATCTTCCATGGTCAACGCGATCGCCACGTCCGTGCCCTTCGTGATTCGGCCCATCACGCTGAACTGGCCGTCGAACTCAGGCAGGTTAGCCAGGGCAAAGTAGAACTGACTGCCGCTTGACCCTTGCTTTTCGCGCAGGTAGTAGAGGCCCATGACGCCCAGCGTGTGCGTGACCGTGGTGGATGGCTCAAGGGGAAGAGAATAGCCGACGTCGCTCGACGGCTGGCCCGCGGGCGAACCCGTGAGGACGAACGCGCCCGGCTGCGTGAAGTTAATGGGGAAGCCATCGTAATAGCCTAGTTTTGCCAAGAGAACGAAACTATTGACGCTCTGGGGCGCGGCGTCAGCAAACAGTTCCACCTCAATGTCGCCCTTGGTCGTCTTGACCGTCGCGCTGTACTTCTTGGTCTTGTCGAGTAACATTGCGGGCGGTGCATTGTACAGCTTCTCACGCTTGGCTATCTCCAGCTTCGCCAACGGGCGCCCCTCTTGCATGACCGGCGGCGTCGGCAGAGGCGTTGCTGTCGGCGGCGGGAGCATGCTGGTCCCGCCTTCGCTGATCTCGACGGTGGTCAGCGCGTCGCCAGGGGTGGTTGGATTCTGCGACGGGTCGCGCAGGGTGAGCGATTTGACTACATCCAGTCCTTCGACCACCTTGCCGAAGATTGTGTGCGCGCCATTCAGCCAGGGCGTAGCCACTGTAGTCACAAAGAACTGGCTGCCGTTCGTGTTGGCGCCGGCGTTGGCCATGGCCAGGTAGCCGGCGTCATCGAACTGCTTGGAGGTGTCAATCTCGTCTTCGAACTGATAGCCGGGGCCGCCCGTGCCAGTGCCGGTAGGATCGCCGCCCTGCGCCATGAAGTCCTGGATCACGCGATGGAAGGTGGTGTTGTCGTAGAAGCCTTCTTTGGCCAGGAAGATGAAATTATTGACCGTCTTGGGCGCAGACTTGGCAAACAACTCAACCTTGAAATCGCCCTTGGCCGTCTTGAAGGTGGCAAAGTAAAGCTTGTTGGGGTCAATGGACATGGCCGGCGCCTCCTTCCACTGCTTGGAAGGCACAGGCACCGTGGGCGTGCCAGCGACGGCGCCGTCTGATGGCTGCGTCGGAGTCACTGGCGCGGGCTGGGTGGCCACGGCGGGGCCGGTTGGGGTTAGTTTGGTCACATCAGGCGCGGGGGCTCCGCTGCACGCGGCTAACAAAAGGGCCAGGAAGACGCCAACCAGGGCTGGCGACAGCACAGCCTGCACACGACGATAAATCTGCATGAACTAACTTCTCCTTGAAAATGCTTGCTTACGAGAATTCACGCGGGCGCAGTGCGCTCAGGACACTGCGTCTGGTTTGCTACGAGCGGACGCCTCAAGG
>CAZEPA010000768.1:0-2016 GCA_964513955.1 uncultured Anaerolineae bacterium
TAGACCGGGTACACAGCTACGGCAAGCCCGAACTCCCCGCCCAGGTCATCAAGGCCATCGAATCCGTTGGCGGCTGGTACACAGTCTGCAAATGCGACCCCGAAGGCCCCACCCCCGCCCGCCTGCGTGACGCATACAGGAGCGTGATACATGGCTGAGATTTTGCCGCCCGCTGCCCCTGAGATTGAGCAAGCCCTGATCGCTGCGGCCCTGATTGATCCTGGCGTCATGGCAAGGGTTGACGGCGCCGTGACCGCTGATGATTTTAGCGAATCACGTCACGGCTGGCTGTGGGCCGCCATGCGTGACCTGGCTGAGTCCAACGGACTGGACTACCCGCTGCTGTGCGAGGAGCTTGAGCGCCGCAAGCAGCTACAGGAAGTCGGCGGGGATGGCTACATCACGTCCCTGCTGGCCTTGCCTGTCTCTGTGTTTTCGGCGCAGGCATACGCCGATGTGGTCGCAGACCGGGCCGCCAAGCGCCGCCTGGCCGCTGGCGCAAGCCAGATCATGAAACTTGCCTACGACCCCAACGGCGCTAGTGATGCGCTGGCTGGCGCTCAGGCGATACTCGAAAACGCACAGCGCAAAGCAAAAACCACCAACGCCCTGGTTCCGTTCGGGAACGTGATCGGTGAGGTCATCACCGAGGCGCAGCACCCTGAGCACGGGCTGAAAACAGGCTTTGGCTTGTTTGACCATTACGTCGGTGGGCTGCGAGCCGGGGAAATGATCCTGATCGCTGCCCGCCCGTCTCATGGCAAGACAACCCTGGCTATGCAGATGGCGTTTAAGTGCGCCCGACAGGGGATACCCGTCGCCGTGTTTTCCCTGGAGATGCGCCGCCAGCAGTTGATTCAACGGCTGCTCGCAAACATTGCCAGCATCCCGGCGGCCGATTTGAGGGATGGTCAGCTATCAGACGCCCAGTGGGACGCCTTGACGGCCAAAGGCGCCTCAATAGCGGAAACCCCGATTTGGATTGACGACAGTCCAGAGATGACGCCCGCTGACATCCGCAGCCGCCTGGCCGCGATGACGCCCAAGCCTGGCCTGGTGGTAGTAGACTACATCCAGCTTTTGCGGTCGCCAGACAAGGCCGAAAACAGGGTGCAAGAGATCGCTGCCGTAAGCCGGGGAATCAAGGCGATTGCCAAGACGCTGAATGTTCCGGTCTTGTGCGCAGCGCAGTTGAACCGGGCCGCTGAAGGCAGGGCAGACGGTATCCCTGATCTTTCCGACCTACGGGAGTCCGGGCAGCTAGAGCAGGACGCAGACGTAGTGGTGTTCATTCATCGGCCCAGGATGAAAGACCCGTTAGCCGTGAACGACCGGGCGCAGTTGCGGGTTGCCAAAAACCGCATGGGCGCCCGCGGGGATTTTGAGCTTGCGTTTGATGAACGATACGTCAGGTTTGCAAATCTAATCACGAATTGACATTGTAGCACGTTGTGCTATAATAGAATTATGGGGGTGAAAATGAAGATTTTGGTGCCAGTACGAATGGCTGAGGCGATCAATGAGGCGCTGCGCCTGGTTGCAGCAGCGCAGCGGCCGCCGGTGAACCGGTCTGATGTAATAAATAGGGCTGTTTGGGAATACCTGAGCAAAGAAGCTCAGGTCAATCCTGATGTGGCGGCATTGATCGCCGATGCCACCGCAGAGATGGCCTGGTAACAGCCGTGGCAACGAAGCCGGAAACCCGCCTACAAGCCGCGCTGGCTGACTACGCCGTCATGCGTGGGGCGCTGGTGATCCGCATCAACGGCGGCGCCATGCGCACGGCAGACGGGCGCTGGTTCCGGTCTAGCCGCTGGTGTGCGCCAGGCCATGCCTGGACTGACGGCGGCGTGTCCGACCTGGTGGTAATCTGGCGGGGGCGGGTGTTGTGCGTCGAGGTCAAGGTGGGACACAACACCCTGAGCGATGGACAAGGCGACTTCCTTGAGGCCGCTGAGGCCGCAGGCGCCGTGCCGGTCGTGGCGTACAGCCTGGATGACCTGGCGGCGGCGATGG
>CAZEPA010000769.1:0-2009 GCA_964513955.1 uncultured Anaerolineae bacterium
CCACAAGCGTGAATCACAGCGCCATCAAGCTGAGCACGACCGATGAAGTCGTGGTCGAATTCGCAGGCGCCGATCAAGAGACGGCGCAGAACAGCCTGCTCTACCAGGTGCGTTTGCTGCCGGGAATGACCGCCTGGCAGACCATCCGTAGTCAGCGGATGCGGTTTGGCCGCCTGGCCGCCAACACCTACACCGTTGAGGTGCGCGTACGTGATGGCGCGATGAACTATTCGCCCGTCGCGCAAACCGTGCTGACCGTGGCGCCTCCACCGGCCGAAGTGACATTGCCGCTCGTCGGCGTCATTCCACTCTCCTCGGCGCTTTTTGGCCTGGGCGTCACCAGCCTGGCTGTGATGATCGGCAGCCTGGGTTTTGTCTCCTGGTGGCGCGGACGGCGGCGTCCGCGGCAGGCGTTGCAGCGCAAATTCAATCCTTACGTATCGGGCGAGCCGGTGCGGCGTGATGACCTTTTCTTCGGCCGCGACGAGCAGCTCAAGCGCATCCTGACGGTTCTGCATCGCAACAGCGTCATGATTCACGGCGAACGGCGCATTGGCAAAACCAGCCTGCTTTTCCAGTTGAGCGATCGCTTGCGCGAGGCTCATGACCCTGACTGTGTCTTCGTCCCGGTGCTGGTTGACCTGGAGGGTACGCCCGAACCTGAATTCTTCCATCGCCTGATGGAAGCGGTGATCGAAACCTTGCCGGCCGACGACCGCGCCAAGCTGGACCTGGCCTATCAGACCACCGCCACAGACTACTCGGCGCGCGACATGCGCCGTGACCTGCGCGTGATCATCGGTCATTTGCAAGAGCAAACCGACAAGACGATCCGCCTGATCTTGCTGCTCGATGAAGTAGATGTGATGAACGATTACGATCAACTGACTCAGCAGCAGCTGCGCCGCATCTTCATGGAGCAATTTGCGCAGAATTTGGGCGCAGTAGTGGCTGGCGTGCGCATCAGCAAAGCCTGGGATCGTCCGGAAAGCCCCTGGTACAACCTATTCAACGAAATCGAGCTAACGCCGTTTGGGCGCAAGGATGCCCTCGACCTGCTGCAGGAACCGGTCAAAGGCGTTTATCGCTGGGACGACGACGCCCTGGAGTTCGTCATCGCCCACGCCAACGGCCGCCCACACCGGATTCAGCAGTATGGCCTGGAAGCGGTCAATCACATGTTCGAAGCCAACCGCACCACGATCAAGCTGGCCGATGTGCAAGCCGCGCACGAGGCGATTCTACGCATGGCGGAGGTGTAAGTTCGTCAGCTCGACGACCTGACCCGCCAATCGAGGCCGCGCGACGCGCGACGCGCGCCGGCGACGGCGGCGCGCGGATCAACATTCGTCGTGACGGCTGCGGTCGTCTGCACGGAAGAACGGCTGAAGCCGTCACGATGGCGCGGATCTTTTTCTGAACCTCGATCGCATCGCAGGTTGTCTTCGATGCCCACCTGGAGGCGTTCCGCGCGCGATCATTCAGGCTAAGGCATCAGCGCAAGCTGCTCGCTCACCGACGCCATGCCGCCCCACTTGCGTATCAATTCACACGGATGCCCCCTTACAGTTGCCTGTCATCGAATATTGACTATAATAACCGCTGCGGTGTCCTTTGGGCCAGCCGGCGTACTGCCGATGAGATAGTCGGCCTGGTCATCATCGTTGTTAATCATAGAGGCGTGAGAGAAAGACACCACATGAGCAATCCGTATGTCGTTGGGGGATGGGTCAAGGGCGCATCACATTATGGCCGGCGCGGGCTGATTTCCCATCTTTTGGATGGCCCAAACAATACGTTGTGGGTGGTGGGTACGCGGCGCACCGGCAAGACGTCGTTGCTTCGCCAGCTCGAAGCATTGACCCTGGCCCATCCACAGTATGTGCCGTTGTTCCTGGACCTGCAGGGAATCAGCACGCGCGCGGAGTTGAAGCAAGAGATCTATTATGCGCTCGAAGAGGTAGCCGATCGTTTTAGCGCCTACGGTCTTGACGTGGCGGCGCTCAAGA
>CAZEPA010000770.1:0-2004 GCA_964513955.1 uncultured Anaerolineae bacterium
GCTGATGGGCGAAGACATTCCGGGCATCGGCGCGATCCGCAGCATGGCGGATCCTCCGCTCTACGGCGATCCTGACAAGGTCTCCAGCTACAACTGCACCTCGGCTGACAACGGCGGCGTGCACACCAACAGCGGCATTCCCAACAAGGCGGCCTACCTGATGGCCGTGGGCGGCGCTTTCAACGGCCATACGGTGACCGGCATCGGCATTGAAAAGATGGGCCGAGTGCAGTATCGGGCGTTGTCACAGTACCTGACCCAGGCGAGCACGTTCATAGATGATGCCAACGCGCTGAACCAATCGTGCCGCGATTTGATCGGCAGTTACGGCATCACCAGCGCAGATTGCACGCAGGTCAACGAAGCGCTGCTGGCCGTGGAGTTGACCACGGCTGTGCCGTGCTCTAGCGGCGGTTGCGCGGTGCAGACCACTGTAGCCGACGAGGCCGCGTTCAAGTCGCCGGCTGACGCCATTCGCACGGCGATCACGATGTACCGCACGCGTGAACAGGTGCTGCGCGGCGCCCCGGTCGGCGAGCATCTGATTGATTTGTATTATCAGCACACCTCTGCCATGGCGCGGCTGTTGGCGCAAGACCCATCCCTGCGTCGCGAGCTGGCGACCTTTCTGGTCGAGGTGACGCCTGGCTTGGAGGCGCTGGCCGCCAAGAATGAGCGGGCGGCTCGTCTGACGATCTCGCCGGCTGCCATTGGTCATTTGCAAGCGGTTTTGGCCGGTTTCGAGCAGGCTGATCCCGCCAGTCCACTGGCCGCGGCCATTCGTGCGGAACGCCAGCGCGTGGACCTGAACAAGTTGGCTAATCAATCATTTGCAGATGCCTGGGCGAGCCTGAATCAATCGCTGCAGGCCGATCATTAGAGGCAGAAAGGAATCCGCGATTATGATGACCCTCCTCCCACCTCAGTCTCGCCCGTCTCCGCTGCACATGCGGCCACGCCGCATGAGGCTCTGGCTGCCTGCCGCTGTGCTGCTGCTTCTCCTGTTGGCGGTCAGCGGCGCGCTCGCCAGTTCCCCCAACGCACGCGTCGCGCCGAATTCGTATGAGGGCGTCGCTGTCAACGGCAGTCAGGCCAGCGCCCTGGTCGGCGCGGATGTCAATGACTTGTTTGTTTACGTTTACCATGCGGCTACCACCACCTGGGCGATCATTCCGTTCCAGGTAGATGAAGTGGATGCGTCTGGTTATTACACCACCACGGACCAGATACCAACCTTCGATGCCAATGACGAGATTGCCTTCATGGTCAGTGACCTCGGCGATCAAGCCCCACCGTGGGCCTGGCTGTTGACCAGCGATCGCCTGACCCTGCCGCGGGTCGAGGTCAAGGTGGCGGATCCGGCCAACCCGGCCAACGCGGCGTATGCCTACATCGTGCGCAGTCAGGATGCGCTGGCGCTGGCGCCGGCTGACTATGTGGCCTATTCCGCTGTGGACAAGACGTTCGACACGCCCGATTTCTTGGCGGGCCTGTCGCCGCTGGCGCCTGGGAGCAGCGGCTGGCATCCAGGCTTGGAAAAGCTGCGCATCAAGAATTACACGCCGACTCCGCAGGACATTTTGGATCGCACGCACATCCGCATTGGCATCCGGCCGCGCATCTTGGGCATTTGTTTTCCCGCGCAATTTCTGTGTGAAGAACAGCTGGCCCAGTATCTGCCGCCTGACTTCGACCTGGAGCCGACGAAGGATGGCCCGGTGCGCATCGTGGGCGGCGGCCCGGTGACGCCTACGCTGTTCTATCGCAGCAGCCTGTATGTCTCGTCCAGCCTCGACCTAAGCGCGCTGTCGAGTGACCCCAATGTGTGCAGTATCACCTACATGCGGGTGACCTTTGATCTGCGTGACCCAAACCAGAGCGCGTTTGCGCCCGCCGCGTACTACGACTCCGCGGGCAGCACCGATCCGGTCAATGGATCGCCGCCAGGCACTGCCATTGCCGGCGCGCCGCGCAGCTGGGTGCAGTACAGCGGCAGCCAGGGCA
>CAZEPA010000771.1:0-2003 GCA_964513955.1 uncultured Anaerolineae bacterium
AGGCAGCGGGCGGTTAGGAGCCGGTTAACCGGTCCGTCGGTTGTTTTGGTGAGAAGGCGACGGGAATTCGTCCTTGACTGGGCGAATAGAATCGTTTATAATTGGGTCAATCCAGTTATCTGGAGGTGGAAGGCAGTAAGCCTTCGGGCCCTTCGGGGCCTTTTTTATGACAGCTTCAACGCCACCTTCTGGCGTCATCGTTTCATTTGCTTTCCGGTAACTGGCTCACATTCCCCAGGTATATCACGATTTTGGAGTCCTCTTTGACGCGCAACCAGACGTCAGTCAGGTCAGGTGACACATCAAATGGCAAGGCGATGCCCAATGTTAGCCCCGGGTTGATGTCATCGTACAAGTGCCCGGCCTGAAACTGCCAGGCCGCGCCCAGAACCGCCTCATCGAACGGGTCGAATTTGTAGGTGCGTCCCCGCGCATCTTGCAGGTAGAAATTGAGAGTGCGCAGGGGCGTCGCGGTTCCGGAGCTCGTATTCCGAAACTCAACGAGCGGGACAAGATAGGTGCCTTGGGCAAAGCGCGCGTCGCCGTAGAAATAGACTGACTTGGCGCGCTTCACATCGTAAAGACGCAGTCCCCAGTTTTTCACCATGAACTCTTGATCGGGCCGCGTAAGTGGCAGGGATGTTGGCTTGGCCGGCGGAGAAGTTGGCACAGGGGGCGGTGTTGGAATGTTCTGCGCGACGGGCACCTGCGTCAAAGGCCCGCTCGCCTTGACAACCGAAGCTGCAATCCATCCCTGTTTGTCGCCATACGCGATTTGCCACCAGGATGAATCCGCGTTGCGCCCCAGAATATCGTAGCGCTGTCCGGCGGTAGCCTTGCCAACAATCAGATAACTCGTGCCTGGTCCCGACCGTATGTTGCTCGCAGTAGAAGCAATCGCCGTCGGTTTGTCCGGCGTATTTGCGGGCTGCGGGCTTGATGAAACGAGCGAGACCCAAACGCTCCATATTTTGCCCCTGACAGCATCGGTCTCTGCCCTGACCGTATAGCCATTGACATTGTTCCAGGCGACGGCAATGGGGGCTGCCACGTCCGGTGGTTTGGTAACAAAGTCAACTCCAACACGTTTCAACGCCACAGGCCAGGCAGACAAAGCGTAACCATGCTTTTCCAGTCCACTGAACAACTGCACGCCTTTAGCAATACCCATTTTGTCGTAATCAACGTAGAGAAGGTACTTCTGTATCTCGTATGTGCGAGACTCGCCTCCCTCCGGAATCGCATCCACCGACCCTCGGCCAATTTGGACAACATCCAGGGGTTTTCCCAGACTACGCTCGACCTGTGCAACTTTGGCGCCTAAGATCGCTGGCGCATTGACGATCAGGTCGTTCGCATCGTCGGCAGGCGGCGTCTCCGTTGCCGTAGGTGTGGCAATCGGTACGGCGGTATCGGTTGGTGCGGGCGTGGCGGTTGGGAGAGGCGTTGGCGTGTCAGTCGCCGTAGGCATCGGCGTGTCGGTAGGAGACGATGTCGCCGTAGGCGCGGGCGTCCTCGTTGGCTCAGGGGTGTCCGATGGGGCAGCGGCGACTACTGTCGCTGCCGACTTTTGGGTTTCAGCGGTGAGAGTCGCCCGCACCTGGTTGGCGACGGTGGCCGCGATGCTTTTCTCGTCAGTCGTGCGCGATGTTTGTCCACAAGCCATCTGGAGCAATACCATCACGCCGAGGGCGATCATCATCGGATAACGCTTCTGGGACAGCATACGCTTCCTCCGTTTCTGGCTAGTACTTCTGCACTTGTTCTTGTGATCTGGGTGTTGTATTCCGTTGAATTCCAGCATGGGTGGCCGGAGACCGGAGGCTTCATTGCTTCTCGGCGCCGTAGAGGTAGTGGCCGTGTTGCTCAGCAAGATCGGTCACGCCCAGGTCGGCCTCTGATGCCGCGTGCGCGCCTGACCGTCACCCTGTTGCGCGGCCGTCTTGAGGACATAGTTCGCCCCGCCTTCTACTCCCACGTCTTAATCCTAAACCCCAAACTCG
>CAZEPA010000772.1:0-2001 GCA_964513955.1 uncultured Anaerolineae bacterium
ATGATCATGCGCGCCACCCAGAAGAACAGGATGTCGTAGCCGGTTTCCAGCACCGCGGTCGGATAAAAACGGCGCAGGTCCGCGGTGTCCGCGGGCCAGCCCAGGGTGCTGAAGGGCCACAGGCCAGAGCTGAACCAGGTGTCGAGCACATCCTCATCCTGCGTCAGGCTCACCTCGCGGCCGTAGTGCAGGCGCGCCTGTGCGGCCGCGCCCTGCTCATCGTGCGCGCAAAACGGCTGGCCGTCGGGGCCAACCCAGACCGGAATGCGATGCCCCCACCACAATTGGCGGCTGATGCACCAGGGCCGTAGGTTCTCCAGCCAATGATAGAACACTTTGTTGAAACGCTCTGGCACAATCTGGATGCGGCCGCTACGCACCGCGGCCAGGCCCAACTCGGCCATGGCTTTGGTGTTGACAAACCACTGCTTGCTGATGAGCGGCTCGATCACTTCGCCGCCGCGCTGCGAGCGAGGCACTTGCATCGTGTAAGGTTCGGTCTTGATCGTCAGCCCGGCAGCCTCCATGTCGGCCCACAAGCGCTTACGGCACTCGAACCGATCCAGGCCGGCGTAGGGGCCAGCAGTGTCGTTAAGGGTTGCGTCTTTATTCATGACGTTGATGACCTGCAGGCCGTGGCGTTGGCCGATGGCAAAGTCATTCACATCATGTCCCGGGGTGATTTTGAGCGCGCCGGTGCCGAATTCGCGATCCACGTAGGTATCGTGAATCACCGGAATGGGGCGTTTGAGCATGGGAACCAGGCAGGTCGCGCCGATCAGGTCACGGTAACGCTCATCCTCTGGGTGCACGGCCACGGCGCTGTCGCCCAGAATGGTCTCTGGCCGAGTAGTGGCAACCGGGATATAGCCAATGCCTGCGCCATCTTCCAGGTCCGCGCCGGCAATCGGGTATTTGAAATAGTACAGCGTCCCCTGCTCTTCGCTGTATTCGACTTCCACGTCCGACACGGCTGTTTGCAGGCCAGGCGACCAGTTGACCAGGTATTCGGCCTGGTAGATGAGCCCCATGCGATAGAGACGCACGAAGGCTTCGCGCACGGCCGCATTGCTGCCATCGTCCATCGTGAAGCGTTCACGGTCCCAGTCGCAACTGGCGCCCAGCCGGCGCAGTTGACCGGTGATGCGGTCGTGGTACTTGTCTTTCCAGTCCCAACATTCCTGCACAAAGCGTTCACGGCCGATTTCTTGCCGGCTGGTGCCTTCACGCCGCAGCTTGCGCTCAACCTGCAGCTGCGTGGCGATGCCCGCGTGATCAGTGCCAGGCACCCACAGCGCGGCCCGGCCCCGCATCCGGGCATAACGGATCATGAGGTCTTCCAGGGTCACGAAGAGGGCGTGCCCCTGGTGCAGTTCCCCGGTGACGTTGGGCGGCGGAATCGAGATCACAAACGGTTCGCCGTCAGGCTGAGGGGCGTTCTCAGGCTTGAACCAACCGCTGCTTTCCCACCAGGCATAGAGGCGCTCTTCGGTCGCCTTGAAGTCGTAAGTTTTGGGCAGAGAAAAATCGGGCGCTTCGCTCGTCATATGTCTTTCTTCCTAACCCCGGCCAGGCCGGGACCAAATGACTCACACGACGACACAAAGGCGCTGAGACGCAAACCGATTCCTTCATGTCTCTGGGGCCTGGTGTGAGAATTCCTTGCTCACCGATCACATCAGATTGTGCACACTTGGGCATGAGCTGAGACGACATCTTGGCAACAAACAAACGGCAAGGTTCTTCCGCAGCTACAGCGCCGCCATTTTAGCACCGTCGCGTGACCTGGTCAAGCATTCTGACGAGTGTGAGACGCATCTCAGGGCTGCCAGGATGACCGTAACCATTCACGGAGCTTTAGAGCTGGACGCAGATGCACGCAGATAAATGCAGACTACCTACAGGAAAAGCTCAACGCCGCGCGTGCTGCAACCGTTGCGCATGGAGCTACATTTGCTCTACAGCAAAATTCTCCACATCTACGTGTGCAGCCCAGCGTTG
>CAZEPA010000773.1:0-2001 GCA_964513955.1 uncultured Anaerolineae bacterium
GCTTCCGCTCCGCAGGCCGTGCCCATGTGTGGTCACGGTGCATGACCTGACCTTTGTCCATCAGGCCGCGATGCTGAGACCGTTCAATCGAGTCTATTTGCGCCTGATCACACGTCTATCGGCCCGACGCGCGACGCGTGTCATGGCTACGTCGGAGCATACCCGGCGTCAACTGATTGATTGGCTGGCCTTGCCTCCTGGTCGCGTGGTCGCTGTCCCCAACGGCGTGAGCGATGAATTCACACCCGCCGCGCCGGCGGCCGTCGAGGCTTTTCGCCAGCAGCACGGTCTGCCAGCCCGCTTCGTTCTCTTTGTGGGCACCCTGGAACCGCGTAAGAACCTGGTACGGCTGATCGAAGCCTTTACGCGTGCCCGCACGAGTCTGCGTGACGAGACGTACCTGGTCATTGCAGGCAGCAAAGGTTGGTACTACGAACAGGTTTTTGCGCACGCGGCGTCCCTCGATCAAGGTTCAGCCATCTTGTTTCCGGGCTTTGTCTCCGCCGAGGCGCTGCCCTGGTGGTATCGGGCCGCCACCGTTTTTGTCTATCCATCCCTGTACGAGGGATTTGGTCTGCCGGTATTGGAAGCCATGGCCAGCGGAACAGCCGTCATTACGTCAAACACGTCATCCTTGCCTGAAGTCGTAGGCGACGCCGCGCTCTCGGTGGATCCAACCGATGTGGATGCGTTGGCCGCGGCCCTGGTGCGCCTCTTGAACGATGAGACGCTGCGCAGCCAATTGAGCGCGGCCGGGGTGCGTCAGGCCGCGCAATTTTCCTGGCGGCGCTGCGCAGAGGAAACCGTTGCGGTTTACCGCGAAGCGCTCGGTTTACCCCCCACGTTGGAGCGTCCGGCATGACGCCATCGCTACGCCGCCGCCTCTCCACCATCCTGGTTGTCATGGATATCATCTTGATCAACATTGCGTTTGGCGTGGCTTACTATCTGCGTTATGAACTGCAGTGGTTTCGCGACCTCGACCCGAGCACCTACCGCAGCTTCGATGCCTATGTGCCTTTTGCCATGCTCCTGACAGTCGTACTCCTTTTCGCCTATCGGGTGGACGGCGCTTATGACATCCGGCGTGACAGCAGCTTGATCGAAGAAGCCTATCGCATCACCGCTGGCACCGCGACCGCGATCATCATCATGGTGGCAATTTCATTCTTCACGCGGCCTCAGCTCAATTCCCGCTTGATCTACGTTTACACGGGCATTCTGATTCCAGCCTTTCTCATTCTCTCCCGCATCGCCTTTCGCACCTGGCTTGCCTATTTGCGCCGCCGCGGCATTGGCGTGGACCGGATCCTGATTGTGGGCGCGGGCGAAGTGGGCCGCATGGTCATGCGCAATGTCGTGGCTCAGCCCGAATTGGGCTATGAGATCGTCGGTTTCCTGGATGATGATCCGGGCAAGAGCGCCGCCACCCTGGGCCGCTTACGCGGGCTGGGCACCATTGACTGCTTGCTCGATGTGCTCAAGACCACCCCGGTGGACGAGGTCATCGTGGCTCTGCCCTGGCACGCACACCGCAAAATTGTGCAGGTCGTGCAGCAGGTTCAGCAGGCCAACGTGCGCCCCCGCATCGTGCCCGACCTCTTTGCGCTTATGCTCGGTCGTGTGCGGCTCGACCAGATCAACGGCATTCCGCTCATCGGCATGCAGCCCGCCGCCATTACCGGCATCAACCGGGCGGCCAAACGCCTGGTGGACGTGGCGAGCAGCATTGCGGCGATCACGGTCACCTCGCCATTCTGGCTTATCGTGCCCCTTCTGATCAAGCTCGATTCGCCTGGGCCGGTTTTTTTCAACCAGGTGCGGATTGGTCGCAATGGCAAGCCGTTCGTCGTCCATAAGTTCCGCTCGATGGTGGCCAACGCCGAGGAGCAGAAGGACAGCCTGCGCGACCTCAATGAAGCGGATGGCCCCCTTTTCAAAATCAAAGAAGACCCGCGCACGACGCGCGTGGGGCGTTGGCTGCGTCGCACCAGCCTGGAC
>CAZEPA010000774.1:0-1992 GCA_964513955.1 uncultured Anaerolineae bacterium
ACATTCGTCGCCACCAGCGTATACTGCCTCGCCAGCAGCTTCGCCGCCTTCGCCACCCCCTCGGCTGCCGCGCCCAGCACGGCCGCGGCCGGATCGTCCCGTTCCCGCGCCAGCGCCCGCGCCAACAGCGGGGCTACTTCCTCGTAGTCGGCGCTGAACATCCGCTCGTTCAATGGCACATCTGCCGGGTTGATCAGGCTGCCCAGCGTCGGCGCGTTCGTGAAGAGCCTGTGCAGCCGCTCCAGCGCGGCCCGCAGTCGGCCATCCCCGCGCGCCAGCCGCAGCCAATCCTCAAGCTGCCCCGTCACGGCAAGGCCGGAGCAGGCGATGTTGGGCGCGGGCAGCGGCCGGTAGCCGCCGCTCCGCCACGCGGCCAGCGCCAGGCTGAAGGTGGCGATCTGCGTGCAGCGCGGGTCCAGCTCCAGCATGAACAGGTTATCGCGGATCACCGCGTCGCCGGCTGCCCGCGCGTCCAGCCCCTCCTCCGCCATGCGCATCCGCCGCAGCATCTCGAACTCGGCCACCACGAAGTGGCCTGAACCGCCGCAGGGATCCATGCAGGTGATCGCCGCCGCGCGGTCGGGCCAGCCGGGGAACGTCCCGGCCGCGGGCGCGCCGTCGTCCCGATAGCGCAGATAGGTGAAAGTTTTGAGCAGCGGGCTGTCGGGGCGCCGCGCCGCCCACCACGCGCCCAGGGAGTTCTCCAGCAGGAAGCGCACCATGTAGTCTTCGGTGAAGAGTTGCGTCACCGGCGCCAGGTCGGCCCCGCCGATCTTGCGGCCGCTGGCGTTGACCTCCTCCTTTTTCTTCGTCTGCCAGAACTGGTAGACCCAGCCCAGGCCGTCGTCGGCGCTGAAGACCGCGGGCGGCAGGCCGGCCAGGATCGTCTCCAACCGCTGCTGGCCCTCGGCCGCGAAACGCACCTGAACCGCCGGGTCATCGGCGGGGAAGATGCCGGGCAGCATGGCCGCGGCGTAGCGCGCCGCGAGGTCCCAGGCGTCGGCCGCGCCCTCCTCCGCGGCCAGCTCCGCGCACTCAGCCAGCGACACCGGCACGCCTAGAGTTGGGTGCATCAATAGGCCGTTCTCGGCCAGGAAGCGCGCAAAGAGCATGCGGTGCCACTGCTGGTAGGCGACCTCGTAGGTCAGCAGGGGCAACGCAGCGGTTTTGGTGTCGTCGCCCAGTTGCCGCGCCTTCGCGCGCAGGCCGCGGCGCAGGCTGCGCTGGGCTTCGTCCATTGTCGCGAACGGCTCCGGCCGGGCGACGGCCAGCGTGGTCAGGCTGGCGCGCGCTGCTTCCTCCGCGACGCGGCGCGCGGCGACGATGGCGTTTTCCAGGGTTTTGCGGAGGTCAGATGGAAGTGGTGGCATAGTTTTACAACACAAATCGCGTCTAACGTATTGACTTTTTGGTCAGCGTATTGTATGATGTCGGCAGTAAGGTATCCCGGACTGTACGGGAATGATGGCGTGGCTGAGATGCCATGCGCCTGCCGGAGCTAGAGTTCTGGCCCCACGGCTGTTGTCGCCGTGGGGCCGTTCTTTTCCTTCATGGGATGCGTATGAGCGATACCCGATCTTTGACACGCGCTGCAATCGCGTACAGGGGCCGATCGCGCACATCTCTCTCAAGTTCATTCGCTGCAAAGTCCACCAGATAAGCCGCGAAGTCGGCTAATTGCAACCCTGCATAGAAGGCTGAAAAACCGAACCACGGCAATTCGACCAGACGTGTCGGCCCCATGCGCGAGCCGATCCAATCTCGATATGCATCCAGCAGCCGCCGATCCTGCACACTCGAGTGCATGTCGGAACGCATATCCACCATCAGCATGCCTGATTCATGTTCCCGTTCCAGTTGGCCGTCTATCTCCTCCAGCAGCCGCCAGAACGCCAGACGATAAAGATCTGAATCGGATGCCACATAGTCGGGTAGATGGCGTGTGTCGACCTGGACGGCAAATATGCGACAGGGCAACCCCGCTACCAGGTC
>CAZEPA010000775.1:0-1989 GCA_964513955.1 uncultured Anaerolineae bacterium
CTTCAATCTTCAATCTTCAATCCTTCAATCTTCAATCCTTCAATCTTCAATCTTCAATCCTTCAATCTTCAATCAGATCTGCAACACCGCGTCCTGCGCCATGGCGTTCATCTCCGGCATGCGGGCGGCGGGGTAGGAGCCGAGCAGCTTGACGAAGGCGGCGCGGGCCAAGAGGGCTACGAGCGCTTCCTGGCAGGCAGGCTGGCGCCAATCGCCCTCGAAATCAAGATAAAAGACGTAGTGCCACGGGCGATTGCGCCGCGGCCGGCTTTCCAGCTTTGCCAGGTTGATGCCGCGGCTGGCAAATTCACCCAGGCAGCCGTGCAGCGCGCCCGGCGTGTGCGGCGTGGCAAAGACGAGCGACGTCTTGAACGGTTCATCAGTCGAGGGCGGGGTTGGAATGGCCGCGCCGCGCTGCGCCACGACAAAAAAGCGGGTGAAATTCCACAGCAGGTCTTCGATGCTTTCTTCCAACACCACCAGCCCGTAAGTCCGCGCGGCCAACGCGCTGGCAATCACCGCCACGCCTGGCTCTGGATTCTGCGCCAGTTCCTTGGCGCTGCCGGCCGTGTCGTACCAGGGGATGGCGCGCCAACCGTGTTGGTTCAAGTAACGCTCGCACTGCGCCAGCGCCTGGGGATGCGAGCGCACCTGCTGAATATCGGCCAGGCCGGTGCCGGGCAGGGCCAGTAGATTGTGACGCACGCGCAGCAGAATCTCGCCCACGACGGTCAAATCACGCTCTAGCAGCAGGTCGTAGGTCTTGTTGATCGAGCCGGCCACCGAGTTCTCCACCGGCGTCACGCCAAAGTCCGCGCCGCCCTTGTCCACCCGGGCAAAGATCTCCTCGAACGTATGGCAGGGCAGCGTTTGCACCGGCTCGTTGAAATGCTGACGCGCGGCTTGTTCTGAATACGCGCCATGCTCGCCCTGGAAAGCCACGCGCAGCTCGGCCGCAGCGTGACTGGCGCCGGGCTGCGCCGCGACCGCGGGGATCCTGGGTGCAGGCGCTTGATCGTTACCCGGCGCGTGACCGTTGTCTGTCTTCATCGGCGAGATCTCCCCTTGATTGGCATCCGTTTCGATTCCTGTAGGTTGCGCCGCGGCGACAGGCGCCATGACGTCGGTCGCCTCTTCCAGACTCAGCCGCGCAGGCGCAGCAAGCGGCAGCAGAGCTTGATTTTGCGTCTGGCGTCGTTCGCGCCAGCTCTGCATCTGGCGCTCGATCCAGTCGTTGAGACCGTCCCAGTCCACGGGCGGCAGCGCGGCTTTGTCGGGGCGCAAATGGCGCGCGCCGCGCACATAGACGTGGTGCAGATCGGCCGCGGCGCGGTCGGTGTTCCAGAAAACCAGCACGCGGATGCACATCCCCAGCGCGCCCGGCACCGCCATCTCATGCCCACACATCAGCGCGGCGTCCAGCCAGCCCAACTGGCGCGCGGCAAAGGCCGGGAACTCGCTGTTGACATCGGTGGTGGTGGTAAACAGCGCCGCGGCCACTTCGTCCGGCCGCATGCCATTCAGCCGGATCATCAGCGCCAGCATTTCACGCGTGCGGCGCAGGACTTCCTCGCGTGTGTTAGCATCCACGGTCGTGGCGCCGCGCACCCCTCGGCAGACAATCGTCACGGGCTTTACTCCCTGAGGCCGTTGCTGGGTGGGCAAAAAAGAAGCGTGGGCTTGTGCGCCACGCTTCTCGGCCTTCCTGGTCGGTTGGGTTTGAACGTCCTTGTCATCACCCGAATGCGTGGGTATCATCCATCTGGCGCAGATAGGCGCCATAAAAATAGGCAAAATAAAACCCACGCCAGCTAAACGAGCGTGGGTTGGGCAGACGCACAAAGGCCGCCGGCGCGCGCTGCGCCGAGGTGTGGACGGGATGTTGATTCACATTCCACGAACGTGCAATTCTGCTCATGATTCTGCCTGCATAACGCATTGGGTCAAGACTGCGGGCATGTTAGCATAGCCGCAGGGAATTGTCAAAGT
>CAZEPA010000776.1:0-1985 GCA_964513955.1 uncultured Anaerolineae bacterium
GGCCGACCTGGTCAGCCTGGCGCACAGCCAGGGCTTGCTGGTGGTGGATGACCTGGGCAGCGGCACGCTGCTGGACACGACGCTGTTTGGCCTGTCGCCCGAACCAACGGTACAGGCCAGCGTCGCGGCCGGCGCTGATCTGGTCGCTTTCAGTGGAGATAAGCTGATGGGCGGCCCACAGGCGGGGTTGATCGTGGGCCGCGCGGAGTTGATCGCGCGCCTGCGCAGCCATCCCCTGGCGCGTGCGCTGCGCGTGGGGAAAATGACGCTGGCTGCGCTCAATGCCACGCTGCGGCACTATCTGCGCGGCGATGCGCTGAGCGCGCTGCCTGTGTGGCAAATGATCGCGGCGCGGCCGGTTGATCTCCGTGCACGCGTCGAAATCTGGTGTCAGAAATTGGCCGCGATCGGTATCCAGGCCAGCGCCGTAGAGGTTGCAAGCACGGTGGGCGGCGGCTCTTTGCCCGGCGAGACGTTGGTCAGCTTCGCATTGGCCGTGCCGCTGACGCCGCACCTGGTGGAGAGGCTGCGCCAGGGCAGCCCACCGGTCGTGGCGCGAGTGGCCGAGCACCACGCGCTCTTCGATGCGCGCACCGTCCTGGAAGAACAAGATGAAGTCCTGCTCTCAGCCATTGCAAAGGCGTTGTTATCATGAACCGTGATTCTGTGGCGGCCGCGCCGCTCATCCTGCAGGGGCGAGTGATTCGGGCCGGGCAAGCGGCGGGTGTTGCCCTGGTTTCCCCAGCGCCCATTGGGTTCCTGGGCGGCGTTGATCCGGACACCGGCATCATCATCGAGCCGAATCATCCTTTGCGCGGCGAGTGTGTGGCCGGCCGCGTGTTGGTTTTTCCCACAGGCAAGGGCAGCACCGTCGGCTCGTACACGATTTTGCGCCTGGCCAAAGCGGGTAAGGCGCCCGCGGCCATGATTAACCGTGAGAGCGAAGCCATCGTCGCCGTAGGCGCCATCATTGGCGACATTCCGATGGTGGATCTGGTAGACGTGGACCTGATTCGCAGCGGCGACCGCGTACGTGTGGATGGCGGCGTCGTGACGATTGAACGGAGCTAGGCGCGTGCGCCTCATCTTTCTCAAGCTGGGCGGCTCGCTCATCACCGATAAACGGACGCCGATGACGCCGCGGCCGGCCGTGATTCAACGCCTGGCGCAGGAATGCGCGGCTGCCCTGGCGCAGGCGCCCGATTTGGCCCTGCTCCTCGGTCATGGCAGCGGTTCCTTTGGGCATGTCCCTGCGCAGCGCTTTCAGACGCGGGCCGGCGTCACCACGGCTGACGCGTGGCGCGGTTTTGCTGAAGTGTCACGCGTGGCGGCCCAACTCAACCGAATGGTGGCGGATGCGTTTGGCGCCGCGGGGGTGCCGGTGTGGAGCCTGGCGCCTTCGGCCAGCGCCCTTTGTCGTGATGGGGAACTGTTGGCTTTGGCCGACCGTCCCATCTCCACCGCGCTGACGCACGGCCTGTCTCCGTTGATTTATGGGGATGTGGCATTGGATGAGGCGCGCGGGGGAACGATCGTCTCCACCGAGGAAGTTTTTTCCTGGTTGGCGCGGCGTTTGCGCCCATCGCTCATCCTGCTGGCGGGCATGGTCAATGGCGTGTACGAACGCGACCCGATGGCTGACCCAACGGCGCAGCCGCTGCCGCTCATCACTGCGGCAGACGTAGCGCCCCTCGCTGGCGGCCTGACCGGTTCCCATGCCACGGACGTCACTGGCGGTATGGCCAGCAAAGTGCGGGCCATGAGCGCGCTCGTGAGTGAATTGCCTGGCTTGCAGGTGCGCTTCTTTAGCGGCGAGCAGCCCGGCGCTTTGCAGACACTGCTCTTACAGCCGGAGAGCGCCATCGGCACGTTGCTGCGCGACCGCTAACGCGACAGGACTCCCCGGCGCTGTATGCATTTGAATTTCGGGGCGAAGCCCACGAAGGTTATACTGAGTTGTCAAATTGGTTATTCTGAGTTGGCGA
>CAZEPA010000777.1:0-952 GCA_964513955.1 uncultured Anaerolineae bacterium
GCCTCCAGGTCTGTTGGGTCGTTCACTCGTTCATCGTTCAATCGTTCACTGGTGGGGGTGGGTGTATCCTCTGTATCCCCCCCCTCTGACTGAACAGTGAACGGTGAACGGTTCGAGTGAACGTCCAAAAGCGCCTTGGGCTTCTTGTACTCAATACTTGGTAGCATGGCATCAATCACCCGGTAGGTTGGCAGCGCATGAAAGCGTTCACCGTTGACCTGGAAGTGGGCCACACGGTCAAGCTCATGCAAATTGAACTCGCTTACGCTGTTGCCTTTCATGCCACCCAACCGGAAACAGATATTTACTGGCAGGTTGGCGCGCATAGCGCTGGGCCACTTGCTTGGGTCTTGGTCGCAGAAAACCATGCTGATCCCTGCTGACCGACTCAAACGCAACAAGTTACCAAGGTCTAAGCTCACTTTTTTGTGTTCGGCTGGGCTGGCAACTTTGAGGGAGTCCATCACGGCGCCGAACTCATCTACCAAGACCATCGTAGGCCGGGGCGTAGGCGTCAACTCCCAAACGCTGTTGGCCTGCGCCGCGTTCAGTTTGGCCTGACGCTGATTGTACTCATCAGTGATTTGTTTCAGCATCGCACCGACATTGGTGTAGTCAAGGGCGTAGTATTCGACATATTGACCGAATTTAGACCAGTCCGCGCCGCCTTTGCCGTCCAAGATAATGACTCGCCACTTGGATCGAATCGCATTGATCATCATCAGGAGCGCAACGTACATTGTTTTGCCTGTGCCGGTTGCGCCCACAATGCCGAGGTGAACTACTTCGCGTATGTTCAGCGTGAATAGTTCACCTGTCTCTTGGTTTTGACCTAACACCCAGCTGTCGGGGGCAGATTGCGCCAGGGCATCTTGTACGGTCAACGGCTGGAAATCCGCAGGCATGGCGTCGCCGTCGGGATCGGCTGGCGTTTGGGCAATCTGACGTGGTT
>CAZEPA010000777.1:962-1983 GCA_964513955.1 uncultured Anaerolineae bacterium
ATCTTAGCGTGCGCGGCATACTTGATAGGCTGCGACGATGCCGCTGTTACCGTGCGCGTCTTCTGAATCGCCAAATTCTGCGTCAACTGGCGGTCTGGGCCAAGGAATTGCGAAGCATGTTCGCCGAGTAAGCCTGTGCTTTTGTTGAGTCCTACAGCGTCGCCACCCAGCTTGTTGGGGTCTACTACCCAGACCGTTTCCCCGTTGGTTACGGTCTGTAACGCAAAAGTCCCATCAACCGCCCGTGCCCATGACTCTTTGCGCCGGTCTCGACGCTCCCATATGAGGTAAAACACCCAGCCGCCCAGACCGAGCACAGCAATTACCAACACCATGCGCTGTACTTCGGTCCAGTCGGCGGCGCGCTGGATTTCTTCGTGAATTTGGATGTCGTCATTCTGTTTCTCGGTCTGTAGGTCTTGTTGGGCTTGTTTCTGCGCAATGTCCGCCCACACTGGCGACATGGCTTGCACGTAGGCGTAGATCGCGACCGAGCCAAGAATCAAGCCGATGGCCAGAATGAGGAATAGAAAGCCATTGATCTTCATGCGCCCCACCTTCCACTACCGCACTTGTGTATTCCGTCCTGCCTCGTCCGCTGCCCGCTCTGTCCGCGCTGCCGCCCGTTGGCGGCGTGCCTCTACCCAGTCTTCGGGCGAGATCCGCCGCACGCCGCGCAGCACCTGACGCACCTCGTGGCGCTCTACCTTCTGCTCGTCAAACTCTTCATTCGCAAACTGTTGGATTGTCATCGAACCATCTCCTTGTCGGGTTAGGGATGGGCCTGGAAATAAAAAAGCCCATCCTCAAAACGGTTTGTTACCGCTGAGAATGGGCGTGCTATACTGAGTACAGCCTGCCCGCTGGTCTGTTCAGCGGATATGGTTAGCGGCTGGCGGGCGCTTTGGACGCTGGCCAGCCGCGAATTTCTATCAGTTATTCGTCGTCGTCGCTCTCTTCGTCGTCTTCCTCGTCGAAATCCTCTTCCTCTTCCTGCTCCTGTTCTGCTTGGCTGCGGCGT
>CAZEPA010000778.1:0-1982 GCA_964513955.1 uncultured Anaerolineae bacterium
CAGCCCTGGCCGTGACAGCATTCCTGGGTTTTCTCAGCGGCTGGACTGAGTTCGCACTCTCCTGGCAGTTCTTGAACAAGGTTGAGAACTTCACCCTGTCCATGGCTTTGTGGAACATGACAGGTCAGTACGCCGGACAAGTCCCCTGGTCCAATTTCGCCGCCATGGCGCTGCTGGTGGCCACGCCGGTTTCTGTCGTGTATCTGCTGCTGCAAAAATACATCGTCAGCGGCCTCACAATCGGCAGTGTGAAGTAGTTTTCTGCAAAAAGCCCAGCTCTTTCACAAAACCCGGCTTCTTTCATCGAGAGCAAGCACCAACAAAAAACCGGATTTCCTGGTGAAATCCGGTTTTTTGTTGCAACGACAGAGCTTGTTTTGCTGATTGGAAAATAGGCCTGCGCCGCCATCCGCTGGACAGCGCCCTGCGCCAGAGGCAAGCTGGCGGATGGCGGCCCATTTTCATTCACGGATTGCTTACTTGAGAGCCGCCGCTTTGTTCCCCTGGGCAGCCAGGCGGGCTTTGAGTTCAGCCTGGCGCGCGTAATCAATCGAATCGGCCAGGATGCGCAAGGCCTCTTCTGGGTTATGGAAGCCCATGCTGTTTTCCGCGGCAATGAAGTCCCAACGCAGCTGCGCCTTACGGTGCAGCAGGCGCGCTTCGTCCAAAACACCGGCGTTGAACGCGGGCAACTGAGCGGTATCGGTGATCGCCTGGATGGCCGCAACCAGGGCGTCTTCAGACCGAAGCATTGTGTCGTTGACCTGCTTCTGGATTTTTGCCACGCGCTCCACGACATAGCTGACATCGGCATGGCAGGCGCCGCAGGCCTGCTCCGCGTATTTGAGCGGACTGGCGACAAAATGCGAGCTATACTTCACTGCGCCATCGCGCTGGTAAGGCATGTGGCAATCTGCGCAGGCCACCCCCGCTTTATAGTGCGTGCTGTCGGCGGTGAACAGCTCGTATTCCGGATGCTGCATTTTGATCATCGGCGCGCCCGAAATCGCATGCGTCCAGTCCTGGAACGGCTGGTCGTTGACCTTGAGATCCTCGTAATACTTCTCGATGTCCTCGATGCGCGTACCGTTCGCCCAGGGGAAGGTCAGGTACTTGCCGTCGCCCTTGAAGTAGTATTCGACATGGCAGTTGGCGCACACCACGGTGCGCATCTCCTGGCGGCTGAGCTTGTCTGGATCTTTGCCCTGGGCCACAAGCGCCTCGCGCAACGCCGGATTGGTCACGATGAGCTTCATGGTGCTCGGCTCATGGCAGTTGGCGCAGGCCACCGGCTGCTTGACCATTTCTTTGATTTCACTGAAGGGTGTGGCGAAGAATTTGGCCGGCGTCAACTCCGCCCATAGACGCGGGTTATCGGCGCTCTTGCACGACATACAGGTGCCGGCCGTTGGGTTGCGCCCCGTTTGCATGACATCTACGAGCGACCAGTAATGACCACGGTCTTCTTTGTAATCCTTCGAAAACGCGTTGCCCGCAAACAGTGTCTTGAGGCGTGGATCCGCATCCAGCTTCTGGATCGGCTCCGATCCGCCATAGGGAGTCTTAGCCATTTCTTGCGTGCGCAGCCAGCTGTCATACTGATGCGGGAAGTTCACTGCCCACTTCTGCGGATCTGGTTCCATGGGCGCAATGGAAACGAGCGCCTGAGGGCCACGCGCTTGCAGGGGCTGATTGTTCAGAAACACGAAAACGCCGATCAGGGCTGCGGCCAGCACCACCACCAGGGCGGTCAGCAGCCACACGGTACGTCTTCCCGGCATGAAGTCATCCTCCTTTGGAAATTGATCTTCGTTGATCTCCACTGATCCTGACTGGTCGCGATCTCTACTGATAAAGCGAATTGCCGCGCATGCCATGCGGCACGGTGCGATGACAATCTACGCAGTAGCGGCCCGCGTCCGGTTGACCGTCCGCGACCTGCGAAACGGTTTCGCCGTGGCAGCGAATGCAGTTCTCCTGCA
>CAZEPA010000779.1:0-1979 GCA_964513955.1 uncultured Anaerolineae bacterium
GCCCGTGGACGCGGTGGCTGAAGCCTGCGCCACCATGAACAAGGCCAACGGTAAGTAACCTCAGTTAGTACCCCGGGGAGCATTGCTTGTGTGATGCTCCCCGGGGCTTTTTAGAGAATCGCGTCATTGCCCTAGTAGCATCTTCTCTCATCTGAAAGGGAACACCTCATGGCTACTATGACGGAGCAGCCAAAGCCCCGTAGCGATTTTGCCAACTGGCGAATACGCACATCCACGACTCGCACCGCCTGGATGTACCTCCTCCCCGCCTTCCTGGTGATGGGTCTCATCACGTTCTACCCCTTGTTCTTTCAGGTCTGGATGTCCACCACAGACTACAATGTGAAGAACCTGCGCATTGACTCCCCGGCGCCCAATCCGGCCAATCAGAGCGAGGCCTGCACGACCAACATGAAGGGCGAGTGCACGTGGGGGAGGTTTGACAACTATCGCCAGATTTTCACCGGCGAATTGCCGGTCGCCATCGCCAACTTTAGCTTCTGGAATGTGCTCGCCTTTGACCTGGTTTGGACTTTTACCAATGTACCCTTCCACGTCATTATCGGGGTGCTGATAGCGGTGTTGTTGAACACCAAAGGTCTTTGGTTTAAGCGCTTTTATCGCGCCGTTTTCGTTTTACCCATTGTCATCCCTTCGCTCGTGGTTGCCGTGGTCTGGCGTAACATGTTCGACCCCGATTACGGCTCGATCAATCAGCTGCTCACGACCGTCAGCCATCTCTTCGGCGGCGGCGCCGTCGCCTGGCGTTGGCTTGACCAGGTCAACTATCCGATTACCGGCATCCCCCTAACCCTGTCCTATTTTGCCCTGCTGATCGCCAATATCTGGCTGGGCTGGCCGTTCATGACCATCGTCGCCACCGGCGCGCTGCAAAGCATCCCCGGCGACCTCTACGAGGCGGCTTCGATTGACGGCGCCACCGGGCGCCAGCAGTTCTTCTCGATCACCATGCCGCTCTTGCGTCCCGCCATCATTCCAGCGGCGGTGTTGGGCATGATTACGACATTCAATCTGTTCAACCTGATCTACCTGCTCTCGGGCGGAGGGCCTCTACGAAGGACGGAAATTCTTGTCACCACGGCCTATCGCCTGGTCAACGAAAACCGCCTGTATGGCGTTGCTGCAGCTTTCAGTGTGATCATCTTCTTCGTGTTGCTGATCTTGACGCTGGCCACGAACTACGTCACCAAAGCAACAGAAAGGTATGATATCTAATGTCAACCTCAGCCGCTCCGCTTCCGAATCGCTCTGTACGCTCAAGGTTCCCCAGACCAGACTTGCCGTATCGCAGCCAGTTGGTACGCCAGTTAATCCTGCTCTTCATCACGTTTATCACGCTCTTTCCGATCGTCTGGATCGTCAGCCTCTCGATTGACCCCAGCGGCCTCGCCCGTCCCACGGAACTGCGCTTGATTCCGGCCGGCGCGTCGCTTGATGCTTACCGGAGAGTGATGGCCCAGCCGACCAACAACCCGATCACGTTCGCGCAGCTTGCCTTCAACTCCTTCAAGTTGGCGATAGGCGTCGCTTTCTTCTCGGTGGGGATCGGCGTCAGCGCGGCGTACGTCTTCTCGCGCTTCAAGATTCGCGGCCAACGTTTTCTGATGTTGGCCGTGCTTACCGTGCTGATGATGCCTTCGATCGGCTCGATTGCGCCGCTTTTCGTCTTGCTCAACAAGATCAGAATCGGGGTCGGCCCCGCCGATACCCTGCGCAATTCCCTGTACGGCGTCGGCCTGGCCATCATTTCAGGCGGGCTGCCGTTTGCGATCTGGAACCTGAAAGGCTACCTGGACACCATTCCACGTGACTTGGAGGAAGCAGCACGCATTGACGGCGCCACCATCAACCAGACCTTCCTGCGCATCATTCTGCCGTTGGCAACTCCAGCCCTGGCCGTGACGGCATTCCTGGGTTTTCTCAGCGGCTGGACTGAGTTCGCACTCTCCTGGCAGTTC
>CAZEPA010000780.1:0-1968 GCA_964513955.1 uncultured Anaerolineae bacterium
CCCCCTGCTGCGCGGCATCACCGATGATCTGGCCGACAAGCGCTTCCTCGCGTATGAGCCTAACCTCGACCGCGTGGTGGATGCCGTCAACCAGGGGCAATACCAGGCTGCCTTCCTGCTCAACCCAACGGGGCTGCACCAACTGTGCGCCGTGGCTGATGCCGGGCAGGTCATGCCCCAGAAGGCCACCTACTTCTACCCGAAGCTGATCTCAGGCATGGTGATATACGATGCCGGCGCCTGGTAGGTCAAGCGTCCAGGGTGAGGATCGCGTGCCTTGTCGTAAGGCTTGCTCCTTTGGCCCCGGCCGCGCGTCACACCAGAGGTATGGGCCGCAAGACAGAAGGATTTAACCGCATGGGCGTCCTGTTCAAGCTGAGCTACAACCTGCGCCGGTTCCAGGCGGCCGGCTGGTCGCTGGAGCGCTGGCTGGTCGGGATTTTGCTGCTGCTGGGGCTGTTGGGGCTGCTGCGTTGGCTGCCTGGCGGTGGGCTGAGCGCCGGCGTCGCGGCCAGTGCTGTGGTCGCACTGCTTGGGCTGGGTCGCTGGGCGCAGCGCAGCGATTATGTGCAGTTCACCGCCGATCACGCGCCGCCCCCCAGCGCCCGCGCCATGCTGCCCATGAGCGAGCTGATCCCAGTCTCGGCCAGCGGTCGCTTCGATGTACAAGGCGAGGCGCGGCGTTTCACCGAACTGCCGGCCCACTACCAGTCGTTCGAGATTCGTGAGCATGTCATCATCGGCCGCGTGCGCCCGGCGCGCTTCTTGTTCATCGGCCGTTGGCCTGCACAGGACATTGGCATGTGGTATATTTTCATGCGGCCGCGAGATCTGCTTTCGGTAACGAGCGGCCTCTTGAGTCACGGCCGCCGCGCGCGCCTGGCGCTGCGCCTGGTCATTGCCCGCCCTGAGGAAGAGGAAAAACGCAATAGCTTACTGTCAGCCAGAAGTGCACGTGATAATATGGAAGTTGTTTTTCTCTCATTCGATCATAGCGAAGACCGCCAACGGGTATGGGTAGACCTTCTTGCGGATGCACCCCAGGCCGGTTAGATCGTGTCCAATTCAAATTAAGACGCAACGTATCAACGAAAGATGTAATGGTAGGTTTTTAGTATGAGTTATCAGAATCAATCAAATCAACAGAATCAATCTCATCCCTGGAGACAATCGCCTCCTCAGTCGCCATCAGACCAGGCTTCCACGCGCGCCAACGTGGGGCTGAAGCGTGATGATGTCACCGAACCGCAGGATGTAGCCGTTTTTTTTGATTTCGAGAATATCGTCTATTCGACGCGCAACTGCCTCAACTTGAACCCCGATTTTGGCATCTTGATGGATTGTTGCCGCGGCTTTGGCCGTGTGGTCATCGCCCGCGCCTACGCCGATTGGCGGCGCCATGCCCCCACCGTTTCATCCATCCTGCATTCGCAGGATATTGATCCGGTGTTCGTCCCCAGCTATCAGTACGGCCGTCCGGGCACCAACAACGGCTCCATCAAAAACAGTGTGGACATGCATTTGTGTGTGGATGCTATGCGCGTGCTCTATCGCTATCCACATCTCAATGCGTTTGTCCTCATCAGCGGCGATCGCGATTTCATCCCGCTCGTGCGCGCCCTGCGCATGGAAGGCAAAGTGGTCATCGGCGTTGGTGTGGCTGATACTACCTCCACCTACCTGGGTCGGGCGGTGGATCACTTTGTCTTCTATCAGGACCTCCTCAGCCGCGCCGGCCAGCCGGTGCGCGCCGCGCCGCGTCCTGACAATGAAGCACCAGCTGTGGTCATTGCAGAGACCCCGTCGCTGCCTGTGAGCACCAATGGCAGCGGACGCGTCGTCCCGCCCGTCGTCGAGCCATCAGTTGCGGCGACCGCGCCGGAGGATGATGGACTGTGGAGCAGCTTGCTCTATGACGCTGAAGACGGCGTTTGAGGTTAAACGGAGGTCGTCGTGGCAGCCAAAACG
>CAZEPA010000781.1:0-1965 GCA_964513955.1 uncultured Anaerolineae bacterium
GCCGGGCTGCGCGGCGCCTCGGCGGCCACCGTCGGCAGCTGCAGCGGGCCGGCGGGGGCCGCGACCTCTGTGGGTGCAGTCCAGCGCCCCAGTCCAAAGCCGGCGGCCAGTCCAGCGATGAAAGCGATGGTGGTCAGCGCAATGACCAGGCAGCCGGCCAACAGCCAACGTGTGAGGTGAGATGAATTCATGAAGCGCTCTTCCTATCTTCTCTTCCGCATATTCCGTCTGTTCCGTGGCTCATTCATTTGCCAGCGCTACAATCTATCACGGAACACACAGACCAGACGGAATGTTTTGTCTTTCCTTCCGTGTATTCCGTGGTTCCGTGGTTCATTTGGTGACATCATCTACGGTTTGTCGAACCAGGCCAGCGCGGCCGCCAGCACCGGATCGTTGCCGTCGCCGCCTGCGGCCACGGGCACATCGGGCGTCAGGCCCTTGCCATCAATCTGTTGATGGGCCGGCGTGAACCAGCGCGCGGTGGTGACGTGCAGCGATGAGCCATCGCGCAGATCGAAAACGAGCTGCACCGAGCCTTTGCCAAAGGTCTTGCCGCCGATGAGCGGCGCGCGTTTAGCGTCTTGCAGTGCGCCGGCCACAATCTCTGCCGCGCTGGCCGTGCCTTCGTCAGTCAACACGACCAACGGCAGGTCACGCGCCGCGCCGTCGCCGCGCACGTCATAGTCCTTCTGGCTGTCCGCACGCTGTTCAGTCAGCACGCGGCCGCTGGTCAGGAATTGGCTGGCGACATCCACAGCCGCCTCCAGCAGGCCGCCCGGATTGTGCCGCAGGTCCAGGATCAGCCGCTGTGCGCCTTGCGCCCGCAGCTCTTTAATTGCATCTTTCAGTTCCTGCGCGCTGCGCTCGCCGAAAATATGCAGCGCCACATAGCCGGTGCGAGGGTCATTTTCCAGCAAGCGCCATTCCACGGACGGATTCTCGATCTCCTCACGCGTCACGACGATATCCAAGGGCTGCGCGGCGCTGGCGCGGCTGATGCGCAGCGTCACCTTCGAACCGACTTCGCCGCGCACCATATCCACTACCTCGTCGCGGTTCTTGCCGCTGACGCTCTTGCCATCCACGGCCAGCAGCTCGTCGTTGGCTTGGATGCCGGCTTTTTCGGCCGGCCGGCCAGGCATGGGGGCCAGGAAGATCTGGCCGGTGGAACTGATGTTGATGGTCGCGCCGATGCCGCCGAAGCGCCCGCGCAGTTGATCCTTTTCGCGCGCGCGGGGCTGCGGCTCAATGAATACGGTGTAGGGGTCCTGATACGATTGCACCAGGCCGCGCAACGCGCCGTAGGTCTGGGCCGCCTCGTCGGGTTGGCTGCCCAAGAAGTTGTCATGCAGCAGGCGTTGGGCGTCGGTGATGAGGTTCATCGAGGCCTGCGGCTGACCGGTGGGCAGCGGCGCGCGCGTCAGCAGCCAGTGAGCGCCAAAGCCGGCCGCAAAGGCCAGGACCAAGAGCGCCGTGAACATGAACAGCCCGCTGAGCATTTCGCGCGAGCGCCATGAGTACGTCGGTTGTGATGGTTCGTTCAAGGTGAATAGTCCGTTGGCAAGATCGCGCGTGTCCGCGATAACCGCGGTCGGGTGCGTGGGGACACCGAAAGGAAAGTATAGCATCAATCGGGCGGCCAACCAAATGCCCGGCTGGTTATCACGCCTCCGGTGTGAAAGATATTGGTCACGCGCGCGACGCGGCTCGACGGTGGGTCGGGACGCCCGCACTCCCGGTCGGGCGGAACGCCCGCACTCCCGGGTCGGGCGGGACGCCCGCACTCCCGGTCGGGCGGGACGCCCGCACTCCCGGGTCGGCCCGCCCTCCCAGGTCGGGCGAGACGCCCGCAGGACCCAATAACCCACGGCCGGCGGCATGCCGATCACCGGCCGCCGCGCGACAGCCTGTTGCCTAAACCCGCTGATTGAACCTGCTTCTGTCGCTGCTTGGCGCCCATGC
>CAZEPA010000782.1:0-1965 GCA_964513955.1 uncultured Anaerolineae bacterium
CCTGCCCTGCACGGAAACCGCAGCCAATTGCAGGCCGGCGATCCAGCCTTCGGTGCGGATTTCCAGCGCAGCAACCTCTGCGGCCGAGAGGTTGAGACCCATCACTCGATTGAGGAACTCGGCGGCTTCGAAGGGAGTAAAACGCAAGTCGGCGGCGCGCAGTTCGGTGAGCTGCCCCCGCGCGCGCAGCCGGGCCAGGGGCAGCGGGGGATCTTCACGCGTCGCAATGACCAGGCGCATCGGCGGCGGCAGATTCTCGATCAGAAAAGTGAGGGCCTCATCCACCGACCTGGCGTCCACCAGGTGATAGTCGTCCAGGACGAGGATGAATTCCCCGCGCAGGGCCGCGAGTTCGTTCAGGAGCACGGTCAGGAGCGGTTCGGCGGCCGGCGGCTGGGGGGATGCGAGCGCGGCCAACACCCCCGCGCCGATGCCGGCCGAGATGGTCTGCAAAGCCGCAACGAGGTAAGTCAGAAAGCGTGCGGGGTCATTATCCCCGGCGTCCAGCGACAGCCAGGCAACTTTAAGAGGATGAAGGCTGAGGGATGAAGGATGCAGATTCTCTTCCGCCTTCATCCTTCCGCCTTCATCCTTCATCCTTTCTGCGATCCATTCGCTGACCAGCGTGGTCTTGCCAAAGCCGGCAGGAGCAGAGATCAGGGTTAGCCTGTGGCCCGCCAAGAGACCCTCGTTCAGCCGTTCGACCAGGCGGGGGCGGAGGACGACTTTAGATCGCGGTGGTGGGACATAAAGTTTGGTGGCTAAGATGGGCGTGGACATGAGTCAATTATACTGCACGCCTCCCAAAACCCCAATAGCATCCCAACCCGGCGGGTGCATTTCAAATTATGACTGCCTGGTAGACAGGGCGGCAACCGCCGCCGGATTGAAGCCTTTGACGATCAGCCAGATCCCCAGGATGATCTCCTGCACGGCGATCGGCGCGGCCAGGGAAATGTAGCTGGTAATCCGGTTGCCGCTGAAGGTGGCCAGCACGCAAGCCGTGTTCAGCAGGAGGATCGCGACGATCCCGAAGCCCGCCAGCCAGCGGGGAATGAGCCGCGTCTGGAAGAGCAGGGCGTAGTACATCAATGCGCCCACGCAGAAGGCGAACACCGCCACCAGCCCGGCGTGGTCGCGCACGCTCACCAACAGATCGCCGATGGCCTGCAGCGTCGCCCGATCGGCGGCGCCCGCGGCCGCGAACCGCTGGCCGAGTGTCAGCAGCGCCAGCAGGCACACAGTCCCGACCATGTAAAAGGCCGCTTCCAAGGCCCGGAAGATGACGGAGCCGAGCGCCAGGCCCACATTCCGCTCCTTCAGGACGGCATACAGCGCGATGGCGATGCCGCAGCCAGTGAAATGGCTGATGAGCCAGAGCAACACGCCGCCGGCCGCCTGGGCCCTCTGGGCAGAGACCCCGGCGAGGGTGTCCGCGCTGGTCAGAGCCGATGTGAGCGGCGTCGCCAGCAAGGGGCCTGTGAGGGTGGCGAGGATGAACAGCACGCCTGCGATGATTGCTGTCTTACGAGTTGAGTTCATTTTGTCTCTCCTTGTTATGATTGATTTTGGCATGTTCGATCTACTGCTCCGGCAGCAGAGTACGACTGAGCAGCACGATCCCCAGCCAGACGAACCAGATGATCTGGCTCAAGCCGAAGACCCCGGTCAGCGCATCGGTCAACCCTGGGATCAGCGAGAGGATGCCCACTGCGCCCACCGCCAACCCGATGATGTTCAGCCCCTTGGGCAGCCCACCGGCCCGCAGTGCGGCCAGGCTGACCAGCAGCGCCCACAGGCCGCCCAGGATTTCGCCGTTGCCGTTGCCCAGCCCGTTCGCCACGGTTTCGATGGCCTGCCAGGTCAACGCGGCCTGGGCCGGGTCGGCGGCGTGGAGCGCGACGACTGGCGCGAGCCCGGCATTGGCGACCATGCCGCTGGCGATCAGCGAGCCGGCCCAGATGA
>CAZEPA010000783.1:0-1959 GCA_964513955.1 uncultured Anaerolineae bacterium
AGTATCAGGATACGGTCACGGTGTTTACTGATGTCGACTGCGGTTACTGCCGCAAACTTCATCGGCAGATTGCGGATTACAATGCGCGGGGGATACGCGTCCGCTACATGTTTTTCCCGCGCAGCGGCCCGGGTACCGACAGCTGGCTGAAAGCCGAACAGGTTGCCTGCGCGAAAGACCGGCGCAGTGCGCTGACGAAATCCAAGCTGGGAGAGGTGCTGACGGACAAGCCATGCAAGCCCAACCCGGTCGCCGAGCACTACAACATTGGCCGCGAATTTGGCCTGCAGGGTACGCCCGCCATCGTGCTCGAGTCGGGTGAGCTGATCGGCGGTTATCTGGAACCGGCAGAACTGGCGAAATACCTCGCCGAATCGAAAGTACCGAAAGTCGCCAGTCAGTAAGCGGGCCCTGGCGGGCCTGGACCGGAGAGAGGCGCAGGCGCTTGAATCAGCGCTCCAGCAGCTTCAGTTTGTCCGGCGTCTTGAGCCAGGCATCGGCATCGGCCGGCGGCGTGCCCGCTTCGGTGATCACCGGCCAGCCCTTGGCCAGTTCGGCATTCAACGGGATGAAGCCCTTCTGCGCAGCTGGCACCTCATCTTCCGAAAAGATCGCTTCAGCCGGGCACTCCGGCTCGCAGAGCGTGCAGTCGATGCATTCGTCGGGATCGATGACGAGCATGTTCGGGCCTTCATGGAAGCAATCGACAGGGCATACCTCGACGCAGTCCATGTACTTGCACTTGATGCAGTTTTCGGTAACGACAAAAGTCATGGTGTCTTGGCTCCTTCAAGGGCCGCTACTTTAGGGAAGCTCTGATTTACCCCACCCGCTGAGGCATGATTGCTGAACCGTGTGGAGGTGGTGATGAAACAGCAGACGCTGACGAGTTTCGAGAAGTTCGGCAAAACGACGCGCCGAGCGCAATTCCTATTGGACATGGAGCGGATCATTCCCTGGCCAGAGCTCGCAGCGGCGGTGCAGACGGTGTACCCGAAGATCAGCGAGAACGGCGGACGACCGCCGATCCCGGTAGAGCGGATGCTGCGGATTTACTTTCTGCAGTTGTGGTTCAACCTGTCGGATCCAGCGGTGGAAGAAGCCCTGTATGACTCGGTGTCGATGCGGAGCTTCGTCGGCATCGATCTGGGCATTGAAAGCGTTCCCGACGAGACCACGGTGTGCAAGTTCCGGCATCTTCTGGAGCGCCACAAGCTTGGCAAGACGCTGCTGACGGCGGTCAATGACCATCTGCAGCGCAGCGGCATCAAGATCACCAAGGGCACCATCGTCGACGCCACGATCATCGGCGCGCCGAGCTCGACCAAGAACAAAGACGGCAAACGGGATCCGGAGATGCATCAGACCGCGAAGGGCCAGCAGTGGTACTTCGGCATGAAGGCGCATATCGGGGTGGACAGCAAGACCAAGCTGGTGCACACGGTACTGGCCTCGGCTGCCAACGTTGCTGATCGCGATGCGCTGCCCTATCTGCTGCATGGGCAGGAGACGCGGGTCTGGGGTGATCAGGGCTATCAAGGTCAGACGGCGGTTATTCGGGCGCGGGCGCCCCGGGCCAGGGACTTCACCAACCGCCGGTATCGCTACCACGGCACCATCAACGAGATCGAGAAAGCGAAGAACCGCAACAAATCGCGGGTTCGAGCCAAGGTCGAGCACGTGTTCGGTGTGATCAAGAACATCTTTGGCTTCCGCAAGGTCTGTTACCGAGGCCTGGCGAAAAACCTGCACCGCCTGGAAGTCACGGCAGCGCTCGTCAACCTGTACCTGGTCAGGCGACGCTTGCTTGCTGCTTAGGAGACGTGTCGATGTGGATCGGGAAATGCAGCGTTTTGCCGCGGAACCTGCCCAGCAGGCGAGAAAAACTCGTCGCTCCGGAGCTCTCGGCTCACAATCCTTGCCCAAATTCGTTCTCATGACCGGTTCTTCAGAGCTTCC
>CAZEPA010000784.1:0-1957 GCA_964513955.1 uncultured Anaerolineae bacterium
GTCGAGGCGGCGGTCTCGGCCCTGGAAGACGTGCTACGTGTTCAGGACCAGGTACCGCCCGGCTGAGAAGGTCAGTATAACCCTGCTTCGATCAACCGCTGGCGCTCTCCGAGACGATCAGGATCGTTTAGTCGAAGCAGCCGCACGGTGACGCGGCCTTCTGGAGTGAGAGGCTTGATCTCGGCACCAACGAATTGGAAGTGCTGCTCCCAATCCTGTCGTCGAGGATGAAAGAGGGGAACTAACTGGCCGATGAGGCGCGGTCATCAATTGCCCTGCTGACCCTGGTCAGCGACCTGAGCCTTGAGCATGATCAAGATGTGCTCGAGTCGCTCCAATTCAGCCAGTTCTGCCTGTTCATCCTCACTCAGCAGACCTGCCTCGTTGAGCGCAAGCAGCCTTTGCAGCCGGTGCTGCGCTCGATCTAACGCGGGGTAGGCCAAGACCTCGTCTTGAGTCGGGTTACCCAGCAAGAAGTCAATTATCTCAGACGATGTCTCCGCAGCCGGCGTTTCCAACCGTGCCAGGCTCAACTCCAAGACGGCAGGCAGCCAGCGGCGTGCTGGCAGAATCTGTCCCGCCAATTGGTCAGATAGTTGCATTGTGATCTGAACCATGTGGTTACCTCGGCAGATTCCATCCTTTGGCCACGGCGGCACGACGCTCAAACCACTGCCGCCCTGCGTTGACTGAATCTATCACACTCTTCATGGCCCGCCAAGTGTTGCCGGTGCTATCTGATGGTGCGGTCAGCCGCCTGGCTGTGGAATCGCATAGTGGATTGCACCTTGGAAGCAGCATAGAGTCTTTCCGAAAACCTCCCGATAAACCCACCGGCCAAGGCGCCAGCGGGGTTTTTCGGATAGACTCATAGCTGGTTGCTCTCACCCCAAACCTGGGGTATAATCTCTGCAAGTCTGGACCACGAGAGCAGACATTCCCGAGCAACAAGATGCGTTGAACAGGCCGTAATACGCTGTCGCTGCATCCTGAGTCGATGAATTGAGATAACGTCACTGTGGGCAATCCACGCTTGGAGGTGGCAGGTGACCATTGAAACGACCGCATTGATTCAAGCCAGTGTACAGCGATTGTTCCCCGACGCCAGCATCGATCAAGCGTTGGCAGAGCTGTTGCTCGAGCGGGCGCAGAAGAATTTGGTCAAGTATCGGAGCGTGGCTCGCCAGTTTGAGGCCAGGTATGGTCAATCCTTCGACGAGTTCCGCCAGGCAGTGCTGCATGACCACCCCACGGCTGTCGTCGAACAGGACTATTTCGACTGGGAGTTGGCTGTCACCGGCATCGCTGACATGGAAGAGGAAATCGCCCGTCTGAAAATGCTGGCGCCGCAACCGTGAAAGCGTCGACGTTGACGACTGACTTGCGTCGCGAGGTCCGCAAGCGCACTTATATCGGCCGGTTGGACATCATCGATCAGACGCAGTCGTTGCTGAAAGCTCGTCTGTACATTACGCCGGACCTGTTCATTCAGATCTACCAAAACGACCGGTTTGGCACCACCAATTTTGCCGTGATCCACAATCAACAGCGCGTGTACGCGCGCGATCAGCTGGATGGGGAATGGCACCGCCACCACACAGACGCGCCCAATGCCCATGACACGAGTGATGAGGGGCGCCGTCCAGTCACCCTGTCTGAGTTCTTGGATGAAGCAGAGGCGGTCATTTCTGCCCTGGAACTCCTGTAAACCACGCCACCCAGCGCGCCGTACGAGGCTGGTTGACCTCAGAATGGCCACCCGCTGAGGAGCAGCGTTCGCCCGTGCGCAAGGCGGCTCTCCTGTGCGGCATCGATTCCTAACCGAGGAATCCCATGAGCAAGTTGATCGCCTTCAACCTGTGGCTCAAGCAGCGGCGCAAAGCTCTCGGCCTGACGCAGAAGGACCTGGCGCAGCGGGCCGGCTGCGCCGAGATCACGCTGCGCAAGATCGAAGCCG
>CAZEPA010000785.1:0-1956 GCA_964513955.1 uncultured Anaerolineae bacterium
CTCCGGGTCGATGCCGACCAAGGAGCGTCGAGCCGACGGGGCAAAGGTCATCTCGACCTCGTAAGTCTGGTCATCATAGTCTGCCAGACTATGCGTGTCCCAAAACTCAGCCATCTGCTCCAGTGTCCTCGACTGCGAAATGCTGCTGGTTCTATCTTCTGCCATAGGTCTTTCGTTCCTTTTTCAAATCCTGCCAGCATCTGATTTGCCACCTTCGTCCGTGCAATTCATGCCGCGGGCTGCGGGTCCTCGGATGCCGATGTGCGCGAGCCTTCGGCCCAGCGCATCAACGCCAGTGCACCCAGGCCGAGCACGGCAAAGCCCAGCACTAACGGGATCACCGTGCCGTTGTAGGCCTGGCCGACCGCCATGCCCAGCGGGGTCGCCAGCAGCGTCGAGAGCGACCCAACCACTGCGGCCCCCAGGCCGGCGATGTGCCCCAGCGGCTCCATGGCCAGCGCGTTCACGTTGCCGAAGAGGATGCCCACGCAGAAAAACGTCGGCAAGAGGAAGGCCATCAACAGCCACAGCGGCGGCTGGCCAGCCGTGAGCCAGGCAATGCCGGCGAAGGCGATCGACAGCGCGACCATCGTGTATAACGCCAGCCGCGAGAGGGCGCGCATGCCGTAGCGCATCACCAGTCGGCCATTGGTGAACGACGCCAGACCGATGGCGGCGGCGTTGACGGCGAAGATCAGGGGGAAGAGCGTACCCAGCTCATACTGAAACTGGAAGACCTGCTGCGCCGAACTCAAGTAGCCCTGGAAGGCGCCGGCGATCAGCCCGGCCATCAGCGTGTACCCCAGGGTGATGTGGCTGCGCAACACCTCGCGCAGCCCGCGCCCCAGGCGGGCGGCTGACAGCGGTACACGCCGCGTCACCGGCAGGGTTTCGGGCTGGCGCAGCCAGAACCAGGCCAGCGAGACCCAACTCAACCCGAGCAGCACCACGAAGATGGCGCGCCAATCGGCGACCAGCAGGATGGCCTGACCCACGCTGGGCGCAACGATTGGCACCAGGATGAAGATCATCGAAATGAAGGACATCACCCTGGCCATGGCGCGGCCATCGAAACGGTCGCGAATCAGCGCCATCGAGACGCTGCGCGGTGCCGCCATGCCCAAACCCTGCAAGAGTCGCCCGGCCAACATCATAGGGAAACTGAAAGCGAAGATCGACAGCACAGCGCCGGCGGCGAAGATCGCATAGCCCAGGGTAATGGCTGGCTTGCGCCCGATGCTGTCCGACAGCGGACCGTAGAACAGCTGACCCACGGCAAGGCCAAGAAAGAGGATCGTCACTACCAACTGGTTGGCGTTGGCGCGCTGGACGCCCAGGTCAGCGCCGATATCGGACAGCGCCGGCAGCATCGTGTCGGTGGACATGGCGACCAGCGACATCATCAGCGCCATCAGGGCGATGAACTCGCCAAAACGCGGACCGTGTACAGTATGCGAATCTGACATGATGATGGTTTATCCTGTCACGGGGTCAGGCCATCCAGCACAGCCTCTACCACCCGGTGGCTCCACTCACCGGCAAAGGGCACCCCCGCCACGTACTGCGCGTAATACGCACCCACCAGCAAATTGACCACAACCGCCAGGTCGGCGTCAGAGCGGAACTCACCGCGGGCCTGGCCAGCTTCGAGGATGGTGCGCAGGGCATGACGCCGCGGCGCCACCCGTTGGTGACGCCCGCCTCAGCCGCAATGGCATCGATGGACATCGCGCTGAGCATTGGCGACCCATTTGACTGTGCGATCAGGCGCCCACGTAGTCCCAGAAGTTACTGCGGTTGATCACCTCGAAAGACGCGCCTGGATAGGCATCCAGGAACGACGCCGGCGCACTTCCGCTGGGTCGGCTCCATTTGCACTCATACGCATAGAGTGCGCCTCCTCGCTCCTCGACGATGTCGATCTCAGCGCCGGTGTAGGTACGCCAGAAGTAGAGG
>CAZEPA010000786.1:0-1944 GCA_964513955.1 uncultured Anaerolineae bacterium
CGCTGCGCGACATGACCAGCCTGCCAGACCAGCTTGGCAAGCGCCTCGTGTAGAGGGCTAGCGGCGATCGCCCCCGGGGCGAACGCCGTGGAGGGCCATGAACAAGCGGTGATGAAGTAGCCGCCGGCAGCGCAGCAAGAACGGAGCTGGCGATCATGGCCAGGGGAAGAAGGCGTCCGAGGCCATCACTACCCAGCCAGATCGTCGAGCGCAAATAGGCTCAAGCCTGCGGTGGATTGGAAGTCTCCCGGGTTGAGCGTCGCCAAGGTCAAGCGATGGCCTATGGCCGTAGCCGCGATGATGGCGTCCGGCACGCTGAGCGGCCGGCCGGCGCGTTTGCTGGCGGCGATCAGGTCGCCCGCCCGGTCCGCGATGTCCCGATCCAGGTCGAACGTTGCCAGGCGCGCAAGTAACTTCTGGGTGGTGTAGCGCTCCTCCGCTTGCATGCCGGCATGAACCTCCAGGCGCGTCACGCTCGCAATGGCCAGACGACCTTCCTTGCCCAGGCGACGCAGAAGCTGGACTGCGCGCCGCTGGCCGCGCAAATGGCGCAATACCAGCCCCGTATCAAGCAGATAAGTCGCCATGATCTACCGATGGGGACAAAACCCAGGACGTGCGCAGGTCGGCCAGCCAACGGTCGATCGCTTCGTCGTCAGCCATCTCCGGGTGACCGGCGTCCGACCATGCGCCTGCACTCTCCTCGAGGGCCAACAATTGCTCTTCGAGGGCGAGACGTTCCGAGAGGGCCTGGGCAATGAAGCGGCTGCGTTGCCGGGTCGGAATGAGTTCATCCATACGCTGCAACACGATCTTCGGAAGGACGATGGTGATCTTCTGGGTTTCGCTTTTAGCCGTCTTGATTGCCATACCAAATACCTCCAACTATCCGTCCAAAGTATACCGCTTCCAATACGTCCAGTCAAATCGCCCCGCTCAAGCGGTAAGCGCCTGAGTTCTGCACCGGCAACGTCGCTCTCGGCTGTTCACAACGCCGGCGCGCTTGGCCTGGAAGCCGCATCGTTGTAGGTGCAGGCACAGCCATCTTCGGTCTGACCGTTGAAGTGGCTGGCGGCGATCGGGTCTGCGTAGCCACCGGCGTTCACGTCGCCGGCCGTGCCCCGCGACGAGCCGAGATAGGCGCTGGCAAGATCTACCTGCGCGACGCTGGCCTGTTGCACAGCCTGCTCGATTTGCCCGACCCACACAGCTTGCTGGCCCATCCCCGCGTCGGCGCGTCATGGGAGGGGTTTGCCATCGAGCAGGTTCTCCAGGCTATACGCCCGGCACAGGTATACTTCTGGGCTACCCACAGCGGAGCCGAATTGGACCTGTTCTTTGTACAGCGTGGTCGCCATTTTGGCGTCGAAGTGAAGTTCAACGAGGCGCCTTCGGTGACGCCGTCGATGCGCAGTGCTGTCACAGACCTGGGCCTGGATCACCTGTGGATTGTACACGCTGGGCCCCACAGCTATCCCGTGAGCGACAAGATCTCCGCCCTCGCGCTGCGCGACATGACCAGCCTGCCAGACCAGCTTGGCAAGCGCCTCGTGTAGAGAGCAATGCGGATCGACAACCGCGACGATCGCAAAGTCGCCGCAAGGCGACTTCTAGCCTGCGCAGGCAGGCTTGGCAGTGGTTGCAGCGGTTTCAACCGCCCAACAGCATTTGACATGGTCCCGCACAAGCCAACATCTTTTCTAACTGCCCCACCACACCCCCCAGCCAGTGCTCTTCCTCTACCCCCGCCGGCCGTCAACGAATCAGGATCACGAACAAACGAATCCACTCACTACCCAACATCAACCAACGAAAACAACAAGCAACCAAACCCAACCACTCACCATGAATCAACCAAAACAACAAGAACCAAACCCCACCACCCACCATCCTTCCCTCCACTGACGCCCTCCTACCCCCTTACCCCCTACTTGCGAGCTGCAA
>CAZEPA010000787.1:0-1942 GCA_964513955.1 uncultured Anaerolineae bacterium
AGGCTCAGCGTGACCGAAAGCGGCGCGCCGGCCGCGGCCTCTACGTTGATCTCCGACGGCGCAACGTGCAAGTAACCAGCGGGCAGGTGAAAGTCCTGCGCCAGGACCTGGTCATCGGGGATGTCCAGGCAGACGCGGTCGCTGCCATAAGCGCCGGCAGTCGCCGCCAGGAAGCAGGTTTGGCCGGGCGCTGCAAACAAGGTATAGAAGCCATCATCGAGCACAGGATCAGCGGGCGTGGCCGCCGAAGTGACGATCATGTGGCTGGTTTCATTCTTCACCGTGGCGCCGATGATGCCGGCGTGGGTGTTGGCGTCACGCACGTTGCCGATCATGAGGCTGCCTGGGGTGCTGGTGCAAGGCAGCGCGGGCGGCGGCGTGGCGTTTTGGATGGTCATATCGTCTACATACCAGCCAGGGGCGACGACGGAATAATCAGCCCACAGGCGAAAGCGAAAACGGAAATTGGACACGCTAAACGAGGGATCGAGGTCAACCGTTTTCTCGCCCCACCCCGTCACGTTGACGCTGCCGCTGACTGGCCCGTAGACGCGCGCCCAGGTGGCGCCATTGTCCTTGCTGACGCCCAGGGCGGCAAAGTCGCAGCACGCTTCGGTTTGCAGCCACTGCCACCACGTGAGACGCGCCGACCGGCCGGCAAGGCTTGACAGATCCACCGGCGGCGAAACGATGTAGCCATCCTCGTAGTCAGCATAGCTTCCGCTCAGGTTGGTGGCCCACACCTTGCTGCCGGAATGTGCGCGCCCCGGCCCGTTCGTTGGCGCGCCCCAGGCCCATGAACTGGCGTCGCTCACCGAGGTCTTGGTGAAGCCGCCGTCGTCGCTTTCGAAGGTTTCGCTGTAAAGCGTCGTCACCGCCGGCAGGGGGACGGCCCCAATGCCAATGTCGTCAAGATACCAACCGGGCGCGGTCACGCTGCTGTCGCTGCGGAAGATAAAGCGGATGCGAAAGTTGCGCACCGCGTAATCGGAGCCGAGGGTGACGGTGTGATTGGTCCAGGCAAGATCAATCGAGCCAGAGACTTCGCCATACACCTTATTCCAGGTGGCGCCGCCGTCGTTACTGACCGCGACGCGGGCAAAGTCATAGCTGCGCTCGGTCTGCAGGTATTGCCACCAGGAAACGATGATGGCTGAGCCGGCGTGCGCGCTCAGGTCAATATCCGGGGAGACGACGTAACCATCTTCGTTGTTATCGTAGCTTCCGCCTGGATTCGTGGCCCACACCTGGAGGCCTGAATGGGCGCTGCGCGGCCCGCTGGTGGGTTGACCCCAAGCCCACGACGTCGCACCTTCCACCGTGTAGCCGCCTGCGCCATGTTCAAAATCCTCAAAATAGACGAACTCGCGTTGATAGCCCAAGGCACTGCAGGTGCCATCCTCCGGTAAGAGGAAGTGATAGGTGAATGCGTCTACGGTCGGGGTAATCACGCGCGTGACGTCTTCATAGCCGCCGTTGAGCGCATTGACGGTAACCTGATAGGCGGCGCCTTGCAAGAGATTAACCTGATAGTCTCCAGTCTGGGGATCGCTGAACACGGTGCGGGCGAAGCCGGGGGCCGAGAAGCGCAAGCGGGCGTAGAGGGACTGCCCCTGGCGTCGAGAGCCATCCGTCACGCGGCCGATTATGGTCGCCACGGGCAGAGGGGTGAGCGCCACGTTGAGCGTCGCCGCGGCGCCGTCCTGGATTACGATGTTGGTCGTGCTGTCGGCATAGCCATAGACGGTCACCCGCGCGGTATAGCTGCCGGCTGGCAAGTGGGCAAACTGGTAGTGACCATCCGCGTCGCTAAAAGCGACATAGCCGCTCAGACTGACCAACGCGCCGCTAATGGGCTGCGTTGTTGCGGCGTCGGCGATAGCGCCAGTCAAGGCGCCGTGCGGCGGGGTGACGCAGCCGGCGAACCGAAACGCGCCGATGC
>CAZEPA010000788.1:0-1939 GCA_964513955.1 uncultured Anaerolineae bacterium
CGCAGCGCCTCCTGCACCACCGGGCTGTCCTTCGTGGCGTTGAAGAAATCGCCCTTGATGTTCAGTTCGTAGTCCAGCGTCTGCTCCAGGTCGGCCGCCAGTTCGGGCGGTGAGGTATAGCCGGTCTGGCTGACATCAGGGCCGCCGCACACCATGAAGCCATTGAGGTTTTTGGGTGGATAGGTGCGCGGCACGCCAATGACGCCGGTGCGCAGGCCGGCCTGGTTGAGGTAATCCCACACCTCCGCGCTCTTGAAGGTGTGCGAGGTGGGCGTGATGACCTCGCGCGTGCGCGGGTCGAGCTGCTGCCACCAGAAGACGCCCAGTTTGCCGGCGTACTTGCCCGCGGCGTAGCACTTCCAGGCTGGCGAGGTCACCGGGGGCAGCGCGCTTTCCATTTCACCGCGCGTGCCTTCGGCCACCAGGCGCGCCAGGTTGGGCAGCTTGCCGTCGCGCAGCCAGCCGCTGATAAAATTGAACGAGCCTCCATCGAGGCCGAAAACGAGAATACGTGGTTTGGACACAAGCGTCTCCTTGAGAGAGAGATTAGAGATTGGAGATCAGAGATCAGGTGCGTGAAAGGCGGATGATCTCCGGTCTCCGGTCTCGAATCTTCCAATCTTTTAATCTTCAATCTTCAATCTTCAATAGCCATCAACCGCCGTGTGCAGGACAGACAGCATTACCTCAAGATCTTTTTCCTGCACATACGGGTGCGTGGGCAGGGTGAGCAGGCGTCGCGCCATCTCGGTCGCGCCGGGAAAATCCGCCGCCGTCCCGGCGGCCTGTGAAAGCGCCGCGGTGCTCCCGCTCGAGGGCAGGCGACGCAGAATGTCGGCCAGGGTGTGGCCGTATAAGCGGCCGGCGCCGATGCCGGCGCGGCGCAGGCGGGCAACCAGCTCCTCACGCTGCGCATGGTCACGCGCCAGCAAGGGCAGGCGCACGTAGATCGGCGGCGCGCCGGTCATGGGCGCAATCGGCGTCAAGCCGGCGGCCGCAGGCAAATTGGCCAGCAGATGCTGCGCGTGCGCGCGCCGCTGCGCATTCCAGCCGGCCAACCGCGGTAGAAGTCGGGCGCCCAGCGCGGCCGCGGGCGCGCTCAGCGGCCGCCGCACAAAATGCCAGGTGCGCGGGTCATCGCCGGCCGCGTTGAGACCCAGCCGCGCCACCCACCACCAGCCGCGCGGATGAAACGCGACGGCCAACGCCGCAGCCCTGGCCCAGGCCAGCAGTTGTGTCGCCGCGCGCGGCCGCGGCCAGGCGGCGATGATCTCCGCGGCGGCCGCAGCCAGCGCGGGGTCGTTGAAAAGCGCGGCGCCGCCGCCGCCCGTGCTGAGCGCCTTGCCGGGGCCAAAGCTGAGCAGCCCGGCATCGCCCAACGCGCCAACGCCTGCGCAAGGAGAAACGGCATCCTCCGCCCTTCCCACCGCGCCGAAGGCCTGCGCGGCATCGTCCACAAAAAAAGCGCCAACCGCGTGCGCGCTGGCGCGCACGTCGTCCAGCGGGCGCGGCAGGCCCAGCGGATGCACGCTGACGACAGCCAGCGTCTGCGGCCCAATCGCCTGGCGCAGCGCGGCGCGGTCGTAATCGAACGCCGACGGCTCCATCTCCACCAGGCGCACGCGCAAGCCCGCGGCCTGCGCGGCATAGGCCAACACCGGGCAGGTGTACGCCGGCAGCGCCACCTCGTCACGGCCGGGGCGTTGGCGCTTGCAGGCCTGGAGAATCAAGAAAAAGGCCGCGCGGCCGCTGGCCGTCAGCGCCACACGTCCGGTCGGCGCGCCCAGGGCCTGCGCCACATCGTGCGCAAATCGCTCAGCCCCCCGGCCAAACGACCCCGCCAGCGCCGCCGCCACATCCCCCCACCGCGTCGGCGTCGCACTCGGCGGCAAAAACCGTTTCACGTTCCGCCTTCCACGTTCATCATTCATCGTTCATC
>CAZEPA010000789.1:0-1937 GCA_964513955.1 uncultured Anaerolineae bacterium
AGCCAAAACACCAGCCCCGGCTTGGCTCCCAAGGCGACCGCATCTGTGAGACCATAGACCAGGTGCGCCAGCAGCCCGCCGCCCAGCCCTAACGCAACCTGACGCCGCGCGGCGCTCTCTGGCGCGGCGTCCACGGTGCGCCAGAGGCGCGACAGCATGGTAAACGCGCCCAGGTACAAGGCTAGAAAGGCAATTAGTCCCGGCAGACCTAGATCGAGCGCCGCCTGCAAAAACTCATTGTGGGCATGGCCGACATCCACATCCGGTCCGACGGTGAACAGCGGATAGAGCAAAGGCATCACGTGACGGAACGTGTTCATGCCCATGCCCGTAAACGGAAAATCCTGTATGCCATAGATGGCGCGTGACCATATTTCGAGGCGGCCATCCATGGAGTCAAGCGGCAATGCGGCGCCGTCGAGGCTGGTTTGGGCGGCCGGGTTGACGTCGCCGCGCCACAGGATCGCTCCCAGGCCAATCAGCCCAACGATCATCCCCAGCGCCAGCCACTTGCGCCAGCGCTTGGGCATACCCACCATCAACATCAGCGCGAGACCGGCGGCCAGGCCGATATAGCCGCTGCGCGACTGCGTCAAGACAAACACACCTACGACGAACAACAGCGACAACGCACTGAGGCTGACCACGGCGGTCGCATAGCCGCGGCTGGCGCCCGCCGACCCCGGCCGCCAGAGGCGTTTGTTCTGCACCGCCGCCATCGTCATCGCCGGGATGATCCACAACAGAGAACCTGCCACCTGGTTCGGATTAAGCCCTTCTTCGGCGCCGGGCAAACCGCGCAGCGCCATGGGCAGGCGATTCAGAATCGGCGCCAGGAAAGCGATCTTGGCGCCCGACTGCATCCCCAGTAGGCCCACGGCGGCGATCACAACGCCCAGCGCCAGGAACCCTGTGAAAATCCGCAGCCACCATGTCGGCTGATGGCCTAAGCGCGCCGCGGCAAAAAATGCGCCCAGGCCCAGCGCCAGTCCGGCCACCTTGGGTAAACTAACGGCGATGTCGTACGTGGCATACAAACTCACCAACACCATGAGCGCGATCACGATGAGGCTTCCATTCAACGGCGTGCTCGGCAGAAGGCCGCGGCCCGCCAAGCCGGCGATGATCCACAGCGCGGGCACGACCAAGATGACAAGGCTGCGCTCTGGCTTGGGAAACAACAGCCACGGAGACGCCAACAGTAGAATTGCCCATTGCCAGCGGTCAACAAAAGCCGCCATCTTGCGGACAGCGGCCCAGAGGGTTTTCATGCAAAGCCCTTCAACGCGACGCGACGGCTCAACTCTTTGGCTTGGCCGCTGGTCGCGGGCGTTCCCACCACGACGCGACCCATCGCATCAACCCCGGCGGCAGCCAGCGCAGGTAGTCGCTGCGTGAGCGCCGCTCGCTTCTGCCATCATGGCTGTAATAATAGTAATAGTACGAGTTATAGCCGCTGCTACGCTCGCCCAGCTTGTTGAGAACCGCGCCCAGCAGGCGTCCACCCACCTTACCCAGCGTCTCCTGTGCGCGCACCGCCTCCTGGCGTCGCGTGCTATCGGTGTCAATCACCAGCAGGGTGCCATCCACCAGGGTCGAAAGAATGGCGGCGTCGGCCGCGGCCATCACCGGCGGCGAATCGAAGAGCAGCACGTCGCACTGGCTGCGCAGCCGTTCCACCAGGTGACGCATGCGCTCGCTGCTCAACAGCTCCGACGGATTGGGCGGCAGGGGGCCGGAGGTCAGCACACGCAGCCCGTGGACTGACGTGTCCTGCAGCGCCGCATCCACCGCCTCATCCGCGTGGTGCATGAGCGCGCTGGTAATGCCCACATTGTTGCTCAAATTGAACAGCTTGTGCGCGGTCGGCCGGCGTAGGTCGGTGTCCACCAGGATGACGCGCTGATCGGCCTGCGCCAGGGTGACGGCGAGATTGG
>CAZEPA010000790.1:0-1935 GCA_964513955.1 uncultured Anaerolineae bacterium
TTATCAGGCCCGCAAATAAAAAGAGGACGAGACCCAAAGCCCCGTCCTCTCTCACGTTCACCTATTCACCGCCGGCGTCCACGCTTCTTCAATCTTCAATCTGGCATCTTCGATCTTTCTATTCCGCCTCCAACATCCCCAATTCCTCAATGCGCTGGTGCCCGTTGGACGCGGCCAGCACCTCCGGCTCCTTGATCTCCACCGGCAGAAGGGCCACAGCCAGCGCCTCGTCAATCCGATCAACCGGCACAAAAGTCATGGCCTGGCGCACATCGTCCGGCAGGTCTTCCAGGTCGCGCTCGTTGCGCTTGGGCAGGATGACCGTGGTCAGCCCGGCGCGGTGCGCGGCCAGCACTTTCATCTTGACGCCGCCGATCGGCAACACGCGGCCGCGCAGCGTCACTTCGCCGGTCATACCCACGTCGCTGCGCACCGGGCGGCCGCTGAAGAGGCTCGCCATGGCCGTCACCATTGTGATCCCGGCCGACGGGCCGTCCTTGGGCACCGCGCCCGCGGGCACGTGAATGTGCACATCGGTTTGCTCGAAGTTATCTGCGTTCACGCCCAGGGCCTGCGCCTTGGAACGCACGTAGCTGTGCGCAATTTGCGCGCTCTCGCGCATCACCTCGCCCAGTTGACCGGTCAGAGTCAATCCACCCTTGCCGCGCATGCGCGTCGCCTCGATGAAGAGGATGTCGCCGCCCACCGCGGTAACCGCCAGGCCGGTGGCGATGCCCGGTATCTCGATGGCCTCGCTGGCTTCGGATTCGAAGCGTTCGCGCTTCAGATACTCACGCACGATCTCCGGCGTTACGACGATGGTTTGCACTTCGCCCGCAGCAATCTTCACCGCGCTCTTGCGGCAGATCGTGCCGATCTGGCGTTCCAGATTGCGCACGCCGGCCTCACGCGTGTAATCCTGCACCGTCTTGCGCAAAGCCTCTTCGCTAAACGTCACCTCACCCTCGCGCAGGCCGTTAGCCTTGACCTGTCGGGGCACCAGGTAGCCCTGCGCAATCTTGATCTTCTCATACTCGGTGTAGCCATCGAGCTGGATGATTTCCATGCGGTCGCGCAGCGGCGGCGGAATCGTCTCCAGGGTGTTGGCCGTGGTGATGAAGATAACGTCGCTCAGATCAAAGTCCACATCCAGGTAGTGATCGCGGAACGCATGATTCTGCGCCGGATCCAGCACTTCCAGCAGCGCGCTGCTAGGATCGCCGCGCCAATCGTTGCCGATCTTATCTACCTCGTCCAGCATGAACACCGGGTTGCGCGTGCTGGCGCGCTTGATAGCCTGGATGATACGGCCGGGCAGTGCGCCGATGTAGGTGCGGCGGTGTCCGCGAATTTCGGCCTCATCACGCATGCCGCCCAGACTCATGCGCGTGAACTTGCGGCCCAGGGCGCGCGCAATGCTCTGGCCCAGGCTGGTCTTACCCACGCCAGGCGGGCCGACAAAGCACAGGATAGCGCCCATCGCTTCGCTGACCTTCTCCTCCTCGCCTGGCTCGGCGCGCACGCCGCGCTCCTGTACCAGTTTGCGCACAGCCAGGAATTCCAAGATGCGATCCTTGACCTCTTGCAGATCGTAATGATCCTCATCCAACACCTGGCGCGCGTTCACGATGTCGAGTTGATCCTCGCTCAGCCTGTTCCACGGTAGTTCAATCAGCCAATCGAGGTAGGTCTTGATGACCGAATGTTCGGCGGCTTGCGGCGGCATCCCTTCCAGCCGCTTCAGCTCGCGCAAGGCTTCTTTCTTGGCCTCTTCTGGCAAACCGGCATCTTCGATCTTCTTGCGATAGTCATCGGCCGCGACCTGACTCTCGTCCGCTTCGCCCAGCTCCTTTTGGATGGCGCGCAGCTGCTGGCGCAGATAATACTCACGCTGCGCCTTGTCCATCTCCTCGCGGGCCTCGCTCTGAATCTTCT
>CAZEPA010000791.1:0-1935 GCA_964513955.1 uncultured Anaerolineae bacterium
GTTTTCCCCGACCTACGGCCCAAAACGCCCCTTGGGTCTAAATCCCACTTTTGCGGTCCAGTATCTTCACGCGTCATGACTCTGGCGCCTACCTCAGTCTACATGACTCCCTTCGAACTGTCAACTGACCCGAATTGCGAGAGACAGCAGGCAGATTACCCTCCGCAGTTCCAAATGTAGCCGTTCTTGACCACTGAGATCATAAAGAACGCAGAGAAGTTGCCGATTTGCGCCTGATCTGCCGTATCTTTGTGTTCTCTGTGCCCCGTGTGGTTGAATGTGTGCTACATTAAGAGACTGCTGATTACTCTCGCGCCAGATTGACTTTGCTTTTTCCTGTGCTAGAATACATCATCTTGTGTGCATTCTTCACCCGCAGCGAGGTTCAATTTATGCGATTTCCACGTTCGAGTGGCGTTTTGTTGCATCCCACCTCATTCCCTGGCCCGTATGGCATCGGCGACCTGGGGGATGCCGCGTATGAATGGATTGAGTTCCTGGCCAAGAGCGGCCAGCAGCTCTGGCAGGTCTTTCCCCTCGGCCCCACTGGCTATGGCGATTCGCCCTATCAGTGCTTCTCGGCCTTTGCCGGCAACCCCCTGCTGATCAGCCTGGATCGCCTGGTGACTGAAGGCCTCTTGGACGCGGCTGACCTGGCTGACGTACCCGCGTTCCGCTTCCAACCGATTGACTACGGCTGGGTCATTTCCTGGAAGATGGGCTTGTTGGAAAAAGCCTTCGGCAATTTCCAGACGCGTGCCACCGCCGCTGACCGCGTCAGCTTCGACGCCTGGTGCGCCGAGCATGCGGCCTGGCTGGACGATTACGCCCTGTTCATGGCCGTCAAGCATGCGCATGGCGGCGCGAATTGGAGCACCTGGGCGCGTGATATTGCCACCCGCCAGCCCGCGGCCGTGGCCGCGTGGCGCAAGCAGGCCGCCGAGCATATCGCGCTGCACAAGTTCATGCAGTATGTCTTCTTCAGCCAGTGGAGCGCCGTCAAAGCAGCCGCCAACCAACGCGGCATTCGCATCATCGGCGACATCCCCATTTTCGTCGCCTACGACAGCGCCGATGCCTGGGCCAACCCGGAGCTGTTCTATTTCGATGAAGACGGTCAGCCCGAAGTCGTGGCCGGCGTGCCGCCCGACTACTTCAGCGAGACCGGCCAGCTCTGGGGCAATCCGCTCTATCGGTGGGATGTGATGCGCGCGCGCGGCTATGACTGGTGGCTCGCCCGCATCCAGGCTTCCTTGCGCCTGGTGGACATCATCCGCATTGATCATTTCCGCGGCTTTGAGGCTTACTGGGCGGTGCCGTTTGGCGAGACGACGGCCGTCAACGGGGAATGGCGCAAGGCGCCGGGCGCAGACCTCTTCAAAACTGTGCGCGCCCACCTGGGCGATCTACCGATTATCGCTGAGGACTTGGGCTTCATCACGCCGGAGGTGCGCGCACTGCGCGATGATTTTGACCTGCCCGGCATGCGCATCGTGCAATTTGCCTTCAGCGCCGGACCGGAGGACCCCTTCCTACCGCATAATTACGTACACAATACCGTGGTGTACACCGGCACGCACGATAACGACACCAGCATCGGCTGGTACCGCAACAGTTCCACATCGGCCGAGCGTGACTTTGCGCGGCGCTACCTGGGCCGCAGCGGAAAGGACATCGCCTGGGATTTCATTCGCCTGGCTTGGAGTTCGGTCGCTGACATGGCCTTGACGCCGCTGCAAGACCTGCTCAGCCTCGACTCCGAGGCGCGCATGAACTTCCCTGGCCGCGCCAGCGGCAACTGGGGATGGCGCTACCGGGCTGAAGACCTGAGCACAGAACTGGGCGGACACCTGATGGAGATGACCTATCTTTACGGGCGCCTGCTGCCGCAGCCAGACGAGGAGACTGCGGATACGCCGGCAGACGAATCGGCGC
>CAZEPA010000792.1:0-1932 GCA_964513955.1 uncultured Anaerolineae bacterium
CAATGGCCCCATCCTGATTGTGCTGTTGATCTTGATGGGCGCCGGGCCGCTGCTGGGCTGGCGTCGGTCGACGCGTGAAGCACTGCGCGCTAATTTTCAGTGGCCCTTGCTGGCAACCGTTGCGGTCCCGGTCTTGCTCTTTGTACTGGGCATCCGCGACGCCCTGCCGCTGGTGGGGTTTGCCTTGTGCACCTTTGTGCTGGCAACCATCGTGCAGGAGTTTGCGCGCGGCGCCAACGCCCGACGCCGCATTACCGGCGAATCATGGCTGCGCGCGCTGATCAACCTGACGCAGAAAAACCAGCGGCGCTATGGCGGCTATATTGTACACCTGGGCATCATCATGATGGCCCTGGGCATCATCGGCAACACCTTTTTCCAACTTGAAACGCAGGGCACCCTCAAACGCGGTGAGAGTCTCACCATCAAGAACTACGTGCTGACCTACCAGGGCTTACGACAAGTGGCGCAGCCCACCCATACGGAAGTGCTGGCTCCGCTCATGGTCACCCGTGATGGTAAGGATATTGGCGTGGTGCAGCCGCAGAAGAACCTGTACTTCAAGACGCCAGACCAGCCGACCAGCGAAGTGGGCCTGCGGATCTTCCCCGCCGAGGATTTGTACGCCGTGCTTGCCGGCTGGGAGGGCAATGGCGAGAGCGCGTCGTTCAAGGTGTTTGTCAATCCCTTGATGGTTTTCCTGTGGCTGGGCGGCTTGGTCTTGGCCCTGGGCACCTTGACATCGCTGTGGCCTCACACCCAGGCGCTGCGCGCCTCAGCCTCTGTGCCATCAAGCGTGCAGCCCAAACGCGCGTAGGAGACTTGTCTTGATAACTGCACTTGTGATGGTGTTGATTGCCGCGGTCGTTATCGCCATAATTGCCTGGCCGCTGGTCAGCGCCGGCTATCTCCAGGGATTGACCACCAGCGCAGACGCGATGGCCGAACTGACGGCGCAGCGGGACGCTGCCCTCAAGGCCATCAAAGACCTGGAGTTCGATCAGCAAACGGGCAAGGTGTCGGCAGAGGACTTCCCCGTCTACGACCGGCGGCTGCGTGAACAAGCCCTGCAGGCCATGCAGAGGCTGGACGCTTTCAAGGACGAGCAGCATGCCGGCGGCAAAGTTCAGCGCCAGAGACAAGTTGCGGCGCTGGATGAGGACTTGGAAGCGCAAATCGCTGCGCTCCGCCGCTCATCGTCTATTCGCGCGGCACCTGCCGTTGATCTTGGAGAACACCTGGAAGCAGAAATCGCGGCTCAACGCGTCAATGGACAACCGTTGGCGCCAACGGCCAGCGCACGTCGTTTTTGCGGTCAGTGCGGCCAGCCGCTGCGGCCGACCGACCGCTTCTGCGGCGCGTGCGGCGCGGCGGCATGACCCATTTTGCCTGAACCAAAGAAAAAGCGCACCCACACGGTGCGCTTTTTTGTTCTTGCAAAGCAAATGCCCGACGTCCCCAAAACGTCGGGCATTCACCGAAAGGAGGTACCGATGAACAGACAGGTGCCTAACCAACCTACTGAGTCGGGTCATTCACAGCTTGAAAAACCCATCAACCCTGGATCACAACTGACTCCAAGCCCCCCACTGCTCGTCGCCGGTTGCACAATACGATCCGAATTCATGCGACTTCAACTGTTACAGGCCCAAACTCACCGGCATGTGAATCATATCACAAATAGGGACATTTGTCAATAGCTGGCGGCTTGGATTTTATCCGAATTTGAGGGGGCGATCGGCGGCTGGCGTCTACCACTTTTCGGCCACGACCCGCAGCTCCGCGACGTTGGTAAGGACGACGCGTCCGCGATGGGTGGTGATCAAGTTCTGACGGCGCAGTTTGCTCATGACGCGAATGGCGCTTTCGACCGTGGTGCCGGTCATATCGGCGACGTCCTGGCGTGTCAGCGGAATGTCAATGGTCAGGCCT
>CAZEPA010000793.1:0-1928 GCA_964513955.1 uncultured Anaerolineae bacterium
CAGTGCTAGCTTTTCGTACCGTCACTTATTGCACTGAAAACGAGGAGACCCCGTGTAGGCGACTCCCGCTCAATCACGGAAAAGCTCCTCGACTACCAGGGTGATGTCGGCGTGGTCCTCAATCACGCCGAGCACCCCGAACTCCATTGCATGCCATACAGGTCACAGCGCCTGGTGGTCTTTGCGAACCGAGAGCACGCCCTAGCCCGGTGCGGTGAGATAGTGCTCAAGGACCTTCAGAGCCAGCGCTTCGTCATACGTGAGGAAGGTTCAACGACAAGAAGAGTCTTCGAGAGCGAGCTAATTGCCCGCAATATCAACATCCAGGTTGCGCTGGAGATGGGAAGCCGGGAGGCTGTCCGCGAGGCAGTCGCACAAGGAATAGGACTAGGCGTCGTTGCCGAGACAGCCTATGTTCCAGATCCGCGTCTTGTGAAGCTGAAGATTCTGGATACAGCAATGGCCACCCACGTCGACTTCATCTGTCGTCGCGAACGACAGAACGCTCCGCTGATAGCAACGATTTTCGACTTGGCAAAAGAGGTGAGAAGAGGCCTGGCCTAAAGATTCACGAACTTGGCGACAGGGCCCGAGTGGATCATTCATGCCAAGCCTATCGTTAGGGAAGGTCTGCACAACGCTCGTTGCGACGAGTGCAGATGCGCGAGTTTTCAGATGGCGGCAACTGCGGCGTGATTCGGGTCATTCGAGGGCCGATTCGCACCCCGTTGTCGACCCTTTCGGCCGCTGCGGACGCACTCCCTGCAGGTCTTCTTCGAGCGCGTCTTCCAGCAGACTGCGCTGATCGGCGTTCAATGCCTCAGTCTTGGCGGCGAACTTCAGCCGCTTGAGGATGGCCATCTCGTAGCTGAGCTTGTCCAGCAGCGTCTGCTTGTGTTTGAGCTCGCTCATGAGGTGCTGCAGCATCTGGCGCATTTGCGCCTCGTCCATGCTCTGCAGATCCACCGGTTCGTTCATGGCCGTCATCATCCCCGGTGGGTGGGCAGCCGCCTACTGGCATATCCACGAATTGAACGCCATAGCACGGGCGACCAACATCACAGCACCGTGATCACAGCGTCTTCTCCCAGGCGCTGCCAGGACAAGCCGGTGACCAGTGCCTGCAGTTGCTCGGCGCTCAGCGTCAGTTGGGGACCCAGGCGCTCATCGCCCCAGACAAACTTGCCTTGGTTCAGGCGCCTTGCGGCCAGCCAGACGCCAAAACCATCGTGCACCAGTACCTTCAGGCGGTTGGCCCGTGCGTTGGCAAAGAGATAAGCGTGGTGCGGGCGGGCCGCGCCAAAGACTTGCACCACTCTGGCCAGGGCCGTCTCGGGGCCGGTGCGCATGTCCAGCGGTTGCGTGGACATCCAGACCGCATCGACCCGGATCACCGCAACACCTCGCGCAAGAGCGCCCCGCACTGGCCCATTGGGCACTGCAGACTGACCACCAGTTCGCCGCGTTGCAGGCGCACCTGGACTGGCGCAGATGGCGGCGGTAAAGGCGGGGATGGCGCAAACGCAGCCAGCGCTTGCTCATCATGGGTGCTGGCGGCCATTGCCGTGAGCGGCAGCGAGATGAAGCCGGGCTCAGCATCCGTACCGACGCCCGGTTGCGCGCGCACAGGGCCCGCCTCCCGAATCCATCGGTGCACCATGTTCGCGTGCAGTCCGTGCGACAAGGCCACACCACCGACACTGGCTCCGGGCTGCGCGCACGCTGCCACCAACTGTGCCTTGAACGCTTTGCTGTATTCACGCCGGCGCGGCCGGCCTTCGCTTGAAAACTGTTCCATCGTCTCCACGATCCTCCAATCGTGGACACGATGCCCGCTTCTCACGGCGCTTTCAATATGGGGTCACCGGACGGATAACTTTTGTTTCCACTTTGCCAAATTTCGTTCACCACGGGATGATAGGCTTTGT
>CAZEPA010000794.1:0-1925 GCA_964513955.1 uncultured Anaerolineae bacterium
CCCGCGCCCTCGAAGTAGACGCCGCGGTCCTTGACGATGCGACCGACGGCCGTCAGCTCTACGAAGAGCGGGACCGCCTGTTTGAAACGGAGTTCCAGGGCTACGGTCACACCCCACACCTCGCCGCCGTTGAACATCACCGCGCGGCCCATCGTTTCATCCAGGATGCCGCTGACTACGCCGCCGTGCATCCGGCCGGGGTAGCCCTGGTGAATCTCCTGGCCGGTGAAGCGCGCAAGTACCGAGCCATCTTCTTGCTCATAGAAGAAGACCTTCACCCCGGCGATGTTCTTCATACCGCAGATAAAGCACATGCGTGAATTGGGCTGTTTGCGCACTTTCTTCCTTTCCATCGTTCGTGTGTTGACAAAACGCCTTGACTTTTCTGAGCAACCTGTTTATACTAACGATCCGCCGTGGCAAACGCTGACAACTCTTGTGCTCTCCTGGGATAGAAGCGAATCCGACGTCCATGACATTCGAAGAACAGGTCAAGCGGCTTGATGTGGCCGAAATCAACGACATCCTGGTTCATTATGATAGTGCGATGGACACCGATCATGGTTCGGGCGATCATTGGTTCTTATGAGCGTCCTCGACAAATACGGCTTTCGTACCCACAATCCCATTAAAGCCGCAGAAGTGGCTGAGGAGATAATCACACATGGTATCACCTCCAAAAATAGGCGACATCATCAAGATGAGAGCCTGGCATGGTGTCGTGTTGGATGTTTTTGCCAGCCCCAACGGTCGGACAATTTTACGTGTACAAACGGTCAGAAATCTCTTTCGACGTCTCAATCCCGAATTTGTTGAGTTCGATCTGGCCCCAGATGCCATTACGCCCGCCACACTCGACGATTTGCAGCAAGAAGTTGCGCAGTACCAGGCTTTCCTCAATGAGTCCGTTCAACAGCTGATTGGCTGTGCGAACACGAACGGGCATCAGCTTCCTTGATTCTGCGCTTGAGCGTAGGAAGTAAGGTGTTCAATCCGCCTGTTCCACCCAGGTTCTCTGTGGCGGAGCAGGCGGGTTGATTTTCTGACTCCAAACGCCTGCTTTTACACCCAGCTCTCTGGCCGGTATTCGCCGAAAACCTGGCGCAGCGTGCCGCAGATTTCACCCAGGGTGACGTAATTTTCAACGCAGGCGACGAAAAGCGGCATCAGCGGCGCTTGCGGATCGCGGGCAGCCGCCTCAAGCTGGGCCAGCAGGGCATCCACCTTGCTGTTGTCACGGCTCGCGCGCAGCTCGGCCAGGCGTTGGCACTGATTGACCTGCACCGAGGGGTCGACGCGCAGGAGGTCGGCCACTGGCTTCTCGTCGGTGACAAAGCGGTTGACGCCCACGACCACCTGTTCGCCGTTCTCGATGGCGCGCAGGGTGCGGTAGGCCGCTTCCTGAATCTCGCGCTGCATAAAACCATGCTCGATGGCGCGCAGCGCGCCGCCCATGGCTTCGATCTTGTCCAGGTAGGCGCGGGCGCGCTGTTCGATTTCGTTGGTCAGCGACTCGATCAGGTAGCTGCCGGCCAGCGGGTCGGGCGAGTCAGCCACGCCCGATTCGTAGGCAATGACTTGCTGCGTGCGCAGGGCAATTTCCACCGCGTGCTGGGTGGGCAGGGCCAACGCTTCGTCTTTGGAGTTAGTGTGCAGCGATTGCGTGCCGCCGAGGACAGCGGCCAGCGCCTGCATGGTCACGCGGATGATGTTGGCATCGGGCTGCTGCGCGGTGAGAGTCGAGCCGCCGGTCTGCGTGTGGAAGCGCAGCTGCCACGATTTAGGGTCTTTGGCCCCAAATTGATCGCGCATGATGGACGCCCACAGCCGGCGCGCGGCGCGGAACTTGGCAACCTCTTCCAGGAAGTTGTTGTGCGCGTTGAAGAAAAAGGAGAGCTGGCCGGCAAATTCATCCACATCCAGCC
>CAZEPA010000795.1:0-1924 GCA_964513955.1 uncultured Anaerolineae bacterium
CGCGTGGACGTCGCCGCGTTGACTTGTGGGCGCGTCGCGCGCCTCTGAGGTCGTCGTCTCGCCGCAGCCCTGCGCGGGGGAGCGTGGACGTCGCCGCGTTGACTTGTGGGCGCGTCGCGCGCCTCTGAGGTTGCCATCTTGCCGCAGCCCTGCGAGGGGGCACCCCTTACGCGGGTAAGCTTACCAGTGGCTGGGCGCTTTTTTACCGACCAGGTTGCTGAGCTTGCTGCCAGCCGCTTCGGCTGCGGCGGAATCTTCCCACTCGTCCAGGTAAGGCGCAACTTTGCCGTTGATCGGCAGGCCGCGGCCGTCCACAAAGCCCCGCTGGCGCAAGTTGAAGCGGCGGCGTGAGAAGAGCGCATCCTCCCGCCGAATCTGCTGTGCGGAGCGTTTGAGGAAGAGTCGCATCATCCACCAGCCCTGCGTCGGAATGACCGTTGGCGGTACGTGGTAGATTTCGTGGATGATGGACCGCGCCGCGCTGATCGGCGTGATGTGGCTCTCGATCACCATGCCCTTGCCAAAGCCGTCGTACACCTCGTTGCGCACCTGGTAGGGCGTTGGCCCCCAGACGCGCGTGCGCGTCAACAATGTGCGCCCCAGCGGCGCCCGGTAGCCCAGTTCAACCAGGTTGACGTCGCCCTCTTTGCCCAGGTAGCGACACTGGTTGAAGACGCCGGTGTGGTACTCGGACGGGTGCAGAAAATCGAGATAGTTCTCCTGCACGTGATAGACATCCGACTCGATCGTGATGTCAAACCAGAAGCGGTGCGCGCCGGCCGGTCGAGCCTGCAAAGGCGGCGTCGTGACGTCAGCCAGATCGTGCGGCAGTCGCACCCAGAGGGCAATGCCATCGTCCGCGGCCAGGTAGCGCGGGAGCTGCAGGCGCGGCCGCTGCAGGCATTGACCGTCTTGAAAACGCCAGCCGTGCCACGGACAGGTCAGACAGCCATCCGCGCTGACCTTGCCTTCGCCCAAAGGGCCTCCCCAGTGCGGACAAACAGCCGAGGCCGCCTGCACGGTAAAGGGCGCGGCGGCGCTGCGCCAGAACACGATCTCCTGGTCGGCGACGATTTTGACCAGCGTCCGCCCTGGTTTCAACTCCTCGCTGAAAGCGGCCACGTACCACTGGCCGGCGTGCGCCACGGCGCTGGCGTCATTCATGCCGTTGTTTTTTGCATTTTCTGTCGTTGTCATTCTGATCCCGTCCTCCATTGCCGCTGGCTGATCACCTGAGCGCACGGCGCTCGCGCGCGTGACGTGGTCTGCGGCGTGATGTATTGTCGTTGATTTGGGGCTGTTCGCCAAAACGAGCGGGCTGGTTCTCCGGGGCTAATGAAAAGGGGCCGGTGATCACCACCGGCCCCTTCTTCAGTTACAATACGCACCTTATGGATGACGCTTGCGCTTCAATGTCTTCTTCACATACCCTGCGAGTCTGGACAACACTTTCCTATCCTGTCTGACGCTCAGACATCATCCGGTTCAACATGAGCCGTTAGCGATTGCGCTGTCCGGCCAGGCGCAGACCACCACCAACCATCAGGAGAATCGCGCCAGCCGCCAGGGCCAGCATCAGGAAGCTTTCACCACCGGTCGTCGGCAGCGTGGTCGGCGCGCTGGCGGCCTTGTGCGTCGAATCAACGCTTGGGACTGCCATCAGGGTCGGCTCGCCGCTGGCAAGACCCATCGCAAAGACGGTGTAGACCGTGCCGTCATCCAGCTTCACGCCAGGCACAGAGAGCGCCACCGTGTTCGTTCCCGCCAGGCGCACTTCCAGGTCGTAGGTGCCCGCATCCACCGGCGTATAATCGCCAACGCCCTTGAAGGCGACGTTGCTGAAAATCACGGGACCGCCCTTGACAGCCACATCAACGGCCGGCGCATCAGGAGAGGCATGAACGAAACGCACATGAGCCTTGCC
>CAZEPA010000796.1:0-1905 GCA_964513955.1 uncultured Anaerolineae bacterium
CGGAAAAACCGAGGCCGCGCAGGGCGCGGCTCGTGAAATCCTGGTGCACATCGCCGGGAAAGGTGGAACCGAAGGCTTGTGCGGGCGGCGACGAGCGCGTCAGGAGTGCACTGGCGGCGAGCAGCATGAGGATCGTCGCAGCGGCCTGCAATGCGATGCCCCGGCGCGGCGTCATCGGCGCGCGCAGGCGGTGTAAGCGGGCAACAGTCTGTCTCACACGCACGAAGGTCGGCCACATAGAGGGTACCTCCTCAGCAAGCATGATACACACGGAAATCGCTATCCATCAGCAAATGCGGGAAGGCATGACGCAGCCATAGTTGTCTGGCGGCGCCGCGTTCTAGCGGAGAGGGGTGGCACCTGGTGCAATCGGCAGGTGCGCGGCGATGATCGCCTGTGTCTGCACCGGGGTTGGCGCAGAGCAATGCATCAATACGGCCCAAGTGTATGACGTGGAGGTCAATTTGTCAAGCGCATAGAATCGTCGTCAGGTTGTCCGACACAGCAAAATTTAAGGGCTTTGCCCATTCGATGGTAAAATGGCGCCCACGAAGGAGGAGCTCTTCATGGCTTACGATAAAATTGTCATTCCCACAGACGGGACTCGGATCAGTGTGCGCGAAGGAAAATTGACCGTACCGGACAATCCCATCCTGCTGTATATCGAAGGCGATGGTATTGGCCCGGACATCACACGAGCCAGTATGCGCATTTGGGATGCGGCCGTGCAGAAGGTGTACGGCGGCCAGCGCAAGGTGGCTTGGGGCGAGATTTACGCGGGCGAAAAGGCGTTCAACATCTATGGGGATTACTTCCCCCAAGAATCGCTCAACGCTATTCGCGAGTTCTACGTCGGCATCAAAGGCCCATTGACCACGCCGGTGGGCGGCGGCTTTCGCAGCCTCAACGTCGCCCTGCGCCTTGAGCTGGATCTGTATGCCTGCGTGCGCCCGGTGCGCTGGTTCCCCAACGTCCCTAGCCCCCTGCGCCACCCTGAGAAGGTGGACGTGGTCATCTTCCGCGAGAACACGGAAGATGTCTACGCCGGCATCGAATACCAGGCGGGGACGCCCGAAAATGAAAAAGTGGCGCGCTTCCTGCGCGAGGAGATGGGCGCGCGCTTCTTCGAAGGCGCGGGTATCGGCATCAAACCGATCAGCGCGTTTGGCACCAAACGGCTGATGCGCAAGGCCATTCAGTACGCGCTGGAGTATGGCCGCAAGAGCGTCACCCTGGTGCACAAGGGCAACATCCAGAAGTTCACCGAAGGCGCATTTCGCAACTGGGGCTACGAGTTAGCCAAAGAGGAATTCGGTGATGTGACGATCACGGAGGACGAGTTGTGGCAGGCGCCATACAACGGCCAGGCGCCGGCCGGTAAGATCGTCATCAAGGATCGCATCGCCGACATCATGTTCCAAATGATGCTCCTGCGGCCGGATGAGTTCGATGTCCTCGCCACACCCAATCTCAACGGCGACTACCTGTCGGACGCCGTGGCCGCCCAGGTGGGAGGCGTTGGCATCGCCCCTGGCAGCAACATTGGCGACCACATCGCTGTTTTCGAAGCCACGCATGGCACCGCGCCCAAGTACTCTAACCTGGACAAGGTCAATCCCGGCTCGCTCTTGCTCTCCGGCGTCATGATGTTGGAGTACATTGGTTGGAAAGAAGCCGGCCAGGCCATCATTGACGCCTACATCAAGACGGTGGAGCAGAAGATCGTCACCTACGACTTCGCACGCCAAATGCAGGGCGCGACCGAAGTCAAGACCTCCGAATTCGCCTCCGCCATTATCTCCAACCTGTAGAAGTGCAAAGTGCAGAGTACAAAATGCAAAACGCTGGCAGGACGCTGCCACTTTGTACTCTGCGCTCTGCACTTTGTACTTTCTCCGCTCTCCC
>CAZEPA010000797.1:0-1904 GCA_964513955.1 uncultured Anaerolineae bacterium
CCACAAGCGTGAATCACAGCGCCATCAAGCTGAGCACGACCGATGAAGTCGTGGTTGAATTCGCAGGCGCCGATCAAGAGACGATGCAGGATGCGCTGCTCTACCAGGTGCGTTTGCGGCCGGGAATGACCGCCTGGCAGACGATCCGTAGTCAGCGGATGCGGTTTGGCCGCCTAGCCGCCAATACCTACACCGTCGAGGTGCGCGTACGTGATGGCGCCATGAACTATTCGCCCGTCGCGCAAGCCGTGCTGACTGTGGCGCCGCCGCCGGCCGAAGTGACATTACCGTTCGTTGGCGTCATTCCACTCTCCTCGGCGCTTTTCGGCCTGGGCATCACCAGTCTGGCTGTGATGATCGGCAGCCTCGGTTTTGCCTCCTGGCTGCGCGGATGGCGCCGTCCGCGTCAGGCGTTGCAGCGCAAATTCAATCCTTACGTATCGGGCGAGCCGGTGCGGCGTGATGACCTTTTCTTCGGCCGCGACGAGCAGCTCAAGCGCATCCTGACGGTTCTGCATCGCAACAGCGTCATGATTCACGGCGAACGGCGCATTGGCAAAACCAGCCTGCTTTTCCAGTTGAGCGATCGCTTGCGCGAGGCTCATGACCCTGACTGTGTCTTCGTCCCGGTGCTGGTTGACCTGGAGGGTACGCCCGAACCTGAATTCTTCCATCGCCTGATGGAAGCGGTGATCGAAACCTTGCCGGCCGACGACCGCGCCAAGCTGGACCTGGCCTATCAGACCACCGCCACAGACTACTCGGCGCGCGACATGCGCCGTGACCTGCGCGTGATCATCGGTCATTTGCAAGAGCAAACCGACAAGACGATCCGCCTGATCTTGCTGCTCGATGAAGTAGATGTGATGAACGATTACGATCAACTGACTCAGCAGCAGCTGCGCCGCATCTTCATGGAGCAATTTGCGCAGAATTTGGGCGCAGTAGTGGCTGGCGTGCGCATCAGCAAAGCCTGGGATCGTCCGGAAAGCCCCTGGTACAACCTATTCAACGAAATCGAGCTAACGCCGTTTGGGCGCAAGGATGCCCTCGACCTGCTGCAGGAACCGGTCAAAGGCGTTTATCGCTGGGACGACGACGCCCTGGAGTTCGTCATCGCCCACGCCAACGGCCGCCCACACCGGATTCAGCAGTATGGCCTGGAAGCGGTCAATCACATGTTCGAAGCCAACCGCACCACGATCAAGCTGGCCGATGTGCAAGCCGCGCACGAGGCGATTCTACGCATGGCCGAGGTATAAGTTCGTCAGCTCGACGACCTGACCCGCCAACCGAGGTTGCGTGATGCGCGCAAGCGTCGCCAGCGAGTAGATAAACATTCGTCGCCAACCTGGAAGCGTTCCGCGCTTCATAATTCATCCTGAGGCATCAGCGCCAGCTGCTGGATCCACGACTCCACGCCGCCCGATTTGCGTATCCATTCACACGGGTGCCCCCTTACAGTTGCCTGTCATCGAATATTGACTATAATAACCGCTGCGGTGTCCTTTGGGCCAGCCGGCGTACTGCCGATGAGATAGTCGGCCTGGTCATCATCGTTGTTAATCATAGAGGCGTGAGAGAAAGACACCACATGAGCAATCCGTACGTTGTTGGGGGATGGGTCAGGGGTGCATCACATTATGGCCGGCGGGGCCTGATTTCGCATCTCTTGGATGGCCCAAACAATACGTTGTGGGTGGTGGGGACGCGACGCACCGGCAAAACGTCGTTGCTACGCCAGCTTGAAGCATTGACCCTGGCCCATCCACAGTATGTGCCGTTGTTCCTGGACCTGCAAGGGATCAGCACACGCGCGGAGCTGAATCAAGAGCTCTATTATGCGCTTGAAGAGGTAGCCGATCGTTTTAGCGCCTACGGTCTTGACGTGGCGGCGCTCAAGA
>CAZEPA010000798.1:0-1901 GCA_964513955.1 uncultured Anaerolineae bacterium
CCTATCTGCGTGGGGTCATCATCAGCCGCATGACCGATGTGCTCGGCTCTTCCGGCGTCAGCTTCCTTGACCTGCCTGCCATGTTCGATGAGCTGAGCGCAGGGATCAAGGCCAAGCTGGCCGATGACTTTGCTGCCCAGGGCATTGCGCTCAAGCAGATGTTCATTCAGTCGGTCAGCCCAACCGAGGACACGCAGAAGGCGATTGACGAGCGCGCTTCGATGGGCGCCATTGGCAATATGCAGGCCTATATGCAGTTCAAGGCCGCGCGCGCGCTGGGCGATGCGGCGCAGGCCGGCGGCGAAGGCAGCCTGGCTGGCGCAGGCCTCGGCCTGGGCGCGGGCGTGGGCCTGGGCGGCGTGATGGCGCAGGCCCTCACGCAGGCCATGGCGGCCGGCCAACAGCCGGCGACCGCCGCCCCCACCGCCGCAGCCGCGACGCCCGATATCATGACCACGGCCGAAGCTGCGGCCTACCTCAAGGTATCTGAAGCCGATGTCATTGGGCTGATTGAAGCGGGCGATCTCAAGGCGCGCAAGATTGGCTCCCAGTATCGCATCGGCAAAGCCGTGCTCGACGAGTTCGTCAAGGGCTAACGCGCCCTTTCCCCTGGCGTGTGTGATTTTCAGACACGGAGATGACAGGCCGTCGCCGGTGCTGTGGTCTCCGTGTCTTTGATGGCGGCGGGTCTGTCGGGCCGGTGCAAGGCCGCGCCCGCGCCCAGCCATGAGTTGCGAAATGGAGGAAGTCATTTTATGTTGCGGCGATTTGGGATTGTAGTGTTGTGTACAGCCGCGCTGGCTCTGCTCCTGGCCGCCTGCGGCGCAACGCCGACGCCGGTCACGGTGATTGAAAAACAAACGGTCGTGGTCAGGGAGACGGTTGAGGTGGTCAAGGAGGTCACAAAAGAAGTGATCGTGACCCCCACGCCCGCCCCGAGCGCAGGCATGAAGCCGCAGCTCTTGCGTTGGTCTATCGAGGGCATCAACGAATTGACTTCGATTGATCCGCCCAAGGCCAGTGATTCGCAAGGCATCCTGGCCGTGAACATGATGTTTGCCGGCCTGGTGCGTCTCGACGGTGAACTGAATGTGACGCCTGACGGCGCCGTCCAGTGGACGGTGACGCCCGACGGCCTGACTTACACCTTTGCTCTGCGTCCCGGCCTGGCATTCAGCGATGGTACGCCGGTCACGGCCGATGATGTCGTTTTTTCGCTGACGCGTGCGCTCAACCCTGCCACCGGCGGCTGGACCGGCCCCTTCTACCTGAGCAATATCGTCGGCTCTGATGATGTCACGAGCGGCGCCAGCACAACCCTGGCCGGCGTGCGCGCGGTTGATGCTTCGACCGTTGAGATCAAGATCAAGCAGCCGTCTGCCTACTTCCTCAAGCAATTGACTTTTGCCGGCGGCTTCATTGTGCCCAAGGTCAAGGTGATGGCGAATCCAGCCAATTGGACCGACAGCCCCACGGGCACCGGGCCATTCAAGCTCAAGGAATGGAAACACAACCAGGGTTTGATTCTGGAGCCAAATCCCTATTATTGGAACGGCCCCATTCAGGTTACGGAATTGCAGATGCCCTTCTTCCAGGACAGCGAAACCGCATTCCAGCTCTATCGCACCAATGGCTTGGACATCATGGGAAGTCAGCAAAATGGCGTGCCTGCGGCGCGCCTGGCCGAGGTCAAAGACCTGCCAGACTTTCGCACGGCCTCTTCGTTTGCCGTGCGCTACGTCGGTTTCAATAACAAGCTGCCTCCCTTCGACAACGTGAAGGTGCGCCAGGCCTTTGCGCGCGCGGTGGATAAGCAGGCGCTCGCCAACAAGGTGCTTGACGGCAGCGTCCGTCCAACAGATCGCATCCTGCCGGCTGGCCTGCCCGGCTCCGAATTGCCC
>CAZEPA010000799.1:0-1895 GCA_964513955.1 uncultured Anaerolineae bacterium
ATAAGCCCGCAGCCCATACCGTTCATCACGCAGTAAACGCACATTGTTGTAAAACTATGCCATCTCTACCCACTGACCTGCGCAAAACCCTCGAAAACGTCATTATCGCCGCACTGCCGGCGCGCTTTGCGCGGATCGTGTAACTGCCCAGGCGCTTGAGGAGTGATATGATGGATCGAATGCGTATCAAGCTAACCAACCTCGGTCAGATCAAAGAGGCGGATGTCCAATTCGGCGATCTTACTGTCCTGGTTGGCCCCCAGGCCACGGGAAAGAGCATTTTCCTGCAGTTGCTCAAGCTCCTCGTGGATACCGGGGCGATCGTAGATGAACTGCGCCGCTTCAACCTGGATTGGAACGGCAAGATCGAGAATTTTTTCGAGCTCTACTTTGGCGAAGGGATGTCAGCCATTTATGAGCCGGCGATCACTCAAATCACCGTAGATGAAAGATCGGTCGAGCTGGCGAATCTTCTGCGCGGCCGGAAAACGAGGGACGAGCGGCTGTTTTTCATTCCGGCCCAGCGCGTGCTAAGCCTGCGCGATGGATTGACGCGACCTTTCACTGATTACCGCTCAGGCGATCCCTTTGTGGTGCGCGAGTTCAGCGAAAAGCTGCATCAGCTCGTCCAGACCGAATTCGGCCAGGCGGCCGAGCTCTTCCCGCAGAGCAGACGACTCAAGACAGCGCTGCGCGACCAGATTGATCATCACATCTACGGCGGTTATGGTTTGAAGACCAGCGCCGACCGCTTTCAGAAGCGGATGGTGCTCAGCAGCCCGACTTCCGCAGCGCAATTGCCCTATTTGGTATGGTCAGCCGGTCAGCGCGAGTTTACACCGATGTTGCTGGGGCTATATTGGCTACTTCCACCCTCCAAGGTCGCGCGTCGAGACAAGCTCGAATGGGTCGTAATCGAGGAGTTAGAGATGGGCCTCCACCCCAACGCGATTACGGTGACGATGTTGCTGGTCATGGAGCTGCTGTGGCGCGGCTATCGCGTGTGCCTCTCGACCCACTCACCCCACGTCCTCGATGTGGTTTGGGCGCTGCGCGTGCTCCAGGCGCATGGCGGAGTCGAAAGGGACGTGCTTGACCTGTTCAATATCAAGACCGACGCATCCACCAGGGGGCTTGCCAGGGCGGCGCTCGAAAAGGAGATGAGAGTCTACTACTTCCAACGCGATGGCGCGGTCAAGGACATCTCGTCCCTCGATCCTGCCGCCGAAGATAACGCCACCGCAGGCTGGGGTGGTCTGAGCGAGTTCAGCGGACATGTGGGTGATATTGTTGCACGGGTGGTTGCGCGTGGGGCGCAGGAGGCGCAGCCGTGACGTTCGAGGATGCCGTTAAAGCCAGCCCAACTCCGGTCTGCAACGCGTATCGGGTCGGAAAACAGGCTCTCAAGGGAGAACATCGTGAGCAGGTTACGTGTAAAGACCCGCGTCGCTTCACCGGCAGTATTGACCTTGAAGCCGCGCTGGTCGCAAGCCAGGAACAAATGTCCATGAACCCGTGGGATTATGGCCTCGGCTTTCGCGAGCGTGATGGTCGTGAGATTGCCCTCTGGATCGAAGTGCATCCGGCTGCGACCACTGAGGTAGCTACCGTGCTGAGGAAGCTGGTTTGGCTGCAAAGCTGGCTGCGCCAGCAGGCGCCGGCGCTCGACGCGTTATCTCAGGGGCGCTCGAGCGGCAATAGCTACTTCTGGCTGGCTACTGCCGCCGGGGTGCATATCACACCGAACTCGCCGCAAGCGCGGCGTTTGCGGCAAGCGGGTCTTGATCTGCCGCGGCGCAAATTGGAGCTGCGTTGACATCTCTACGTGCAATGTATAATGTATAATGTGATGTATTCAAGAACGCTGTGATCGTCAGGAATGGTGACTTTCATGA